>CALGMC010000042.1 GCA_937959145.1 uncultured Chlorobiales bacterium | reverse complement strand
GTTGAGCGTGAGCAGGTGAATTTCTGTTTGCGCGAGTTCAGCGATGAACTACGGCGATTGAACATCAAAGATATTCCAACGCCTGATGCCTTTTACAAAACGGAAATCGAGCGCGTGCTTTCGCCTGTGCAGTCGCTTGTGCCAAGTTTCACCTTTGAAAATGGTCGTAATCTTCTTGCGGTGGACACCGACGAGTTCACGGCGAATTTTGACTTTGTGGCAGGAAGCACATTTCAGCGCGGTAGGTTGGATTCGTCCGACTTCCAACGTGAAGACCGTCTCACCAACGGCGCAATGGTGTGGGGCAGAATCGGCGAGCGAGTGGATTATTACATCAACATTCGCGACAATGCCTTGCGCACCAACAGTGCTTTTCCGAGCGAAGTTTTCGCGCTTCCGCGCTACGGCTTTGCGCTGAGCCGTCAGTTTGGATTTGCTTATCACGATGAAGCCGTCGCATACCTCAAAGTCTCAACAAACTACTTTGAAATTGCTTACGGAAAACTCTCAAACCAATGGGGAGCAGGCGCAACGGGCAGTCTGGTGCTTTCCGATTACGCCACATCATACAATCAACTCTTGCTTCGGCTCAAAATTTGGAAACTCAAATACACGAGCATTTTTGCCGAACTCATTGATTATGAACTGCAAACCAACCTCAGCATTCCGCAGAACAAAAAGTATTTCGCCGCGCATCGATTGGATATTCAATTTCACCCCAACATCAATCTTGGCTTGTATGAAAGCATCATCACCGCAGGCAGAGGCTTCGATATTGGCTACTTGAATCCGATTATGTTTTATCGCTCGATGGAGCACTACTATGGCAGTCCCGACAACGCCGCCATCGGTGCCGATTTCAACTGGCGCGTTGTGCCAAGCCTTTCGCTTTACGGTCAAATTTTTATCGATGATTTAACCACAAGCAAAATCGGTAAAAATTTTTGGGGCAATAAATTCGCCTATCTCTCTGGGCTTTATATCGTCGACCCGTTTGAGATTCAGAACATTGATTTTCGCATTGAGTATGGGCGCGTCGACCCCTACACTTACACGCGCAGTGCTACACGACCACAAGATAACGCCACTGCCTACTTGCACTACGGCACACCGCTGGGCTACTTTGCGCCGCCAAATTCCGACAACTTACTTATCGAGGCGCGATACCGCTTCACCAAACAACTCATTGCGTCGGTGAGTTATACGCGCTTTCGTCATGGCGCAAATCCTGATTCGCTCACGAATGTTGGCGGAGATATTTTGCTAAGCCGTCGTCCGGAAATTGATTCAGAGTTCGTCAAATTTTTGAGTGGTGCGCTGGGCGTGCGCGAGGAATATCGTGCCGCTGTGAGTTTTGAAGTCATACGCAATTTGTTTTTGAACGGCTGGATAAGTTATCAAGACGCACGAAACTTTCTCGTCTTCTCGCGCAATCAACGCGAAAGTTTTTCAGGCATTCGTTGGTTCATCGGGGCGCAATTAAACATCTGACCATGAAACGCATTGCTCAAATCTATCTCGCAGTCTTTGTGGTGCTGTTTTTGTTAGGACTCTTGTTCGAGGTTGAAAATCTTTCCTTGCTTTCGTGCGTCTATTTGCTCACGGCACTTGGACTGTGGTGGCTCAATTACACAGAGCAATTTCGCAACGACAAAGAAACGCTCAGCATCTTAATCAAACCGCTGGGCGCGGTGCTTTTGATGTTCACGATTTACGATGTGCTTTCGCTGTTGCCCGCCATTTTTGAAATGAAGACGCTCGAGCATCCGCTTCCGAAAGAGATTCTCACGCGCACGATTTGGCTCTTCCTTGCAGGGATTGTTTGCTTTTGGATTGGATTTTTCTTGAATTTTGGACGCGCCGTCGCTAACTCGATCGCGCTCAACTTCGAGCAACAATTTAGTTTCAACTCGACTGCGATTGTGCAACTCTCAAAAGGCTACTTAGCCGTAGGCGTTGTGCTTTATGTGCTGGCGGTTTGGACCGCAGGCTACGCAACGCCGATTCAAGCCGCGCTCGACATGAGCGAATTTCGTCGTAAAGCCTTCTCGCTTGGCGCAACCACCGCCATCGCCACCTTCATGACTTTCGCCTTGATGATTCCCAAAACGCTTTTCTTTGCTTTCCTTGCCAACGCCAAGCACCAATTTGAACAATCGCAGTGGCGATTTTGGATTCTCTTCTTCGTGATTGAATCAGCGATTTGGATTAGCTTCGGGATTCGTGGCAACTTCGTCTTGACAGGATTTTTAGCCATTGTGATGTGGTATCATCGCTACCGAAAAGTGCCTGTCTTAACGATTGTTCTGTTAGGACTCTTGTTGGGCGGAATTGTCGCACTGCTTGGCGAAGTTCGCGATGTGCTTGCGCTTTCTGCGTCAGAGCGTGCCGCCTTAGAGCGCATTCGTCAGCAACTCGACCTCTCTTGGTATGAAATCGCTTTCGGAACAGTGCTTAAACGCTTGGACGCGCTCCACCGCTTCGGCGAAATTGTCGAAGGATTTTCAACCATCTATTCCGAAAACGATTTGCTTTACGGCAAAGGCACGCTCGGCGACCTTATCGCCTACATTCCGCGACAACTGCTCCCGTTCGAAAAGCCGTATCAAACAACCTACTACTTCATGGAAATGTTTTATCCGAAACTGCTCGCCATTTTCAGTTTTGAAATGTCCATTTTCGGCGAAGGCTACATGAACTTCGGCGCGCTTGGCACATTTCTGACGCTCTTCATCTTCGGCATTTTTATTCGCACCTTGAACGAACTCTTTCGCGAAACGCGATTGATGCAGAACAGCAAATTTTACTTTTGGTATTTCTTGTTTTTCTTTCCGACCTTCTTGCTTGTCAATCAAGGCTTGACGGGCGGATTGCCAAACTTTGCACTGACGGCGGTTTGGGGTGCTATCGCGCTCGGCTTGCTCGCACGACGAACAAGAATGCAATTCACCCTTAACTCGTCTCCCAACTCAATTTGACCATGCACATTGCCGTCGACGCGCTCTTGCTTAAAAATCAAAACAGCGGAACAGGATTCTATACGCATCACTTGCTTTTTGCCATTGCGCAACTGCAATCCCCGCACCGCTTCACGATTTTTGTTGGCGCGCATTATCGATTTGCTGATGAGTTTCTTGCGCCGAACATCACCTTGCGCAAGGTTGTGCTTCAAAGTAGCCTGCACCGAATCGCGTGGGAACAAACCGCGCTCGTCTCGGAACTCAATCGCCTGAAGCCGGACTTGCTTTTTTGTCCGTTCTTCATTAAGCCGATTCTTTACAAAGGCAAAACGGTTATCACGATGCACGACCTTTATCACCGTGTTGTGCCTGATGCCATTCGTTGGGATAGGCGGCTCTATCGGCGCGTCTTTATTGACCAATCTACCGTTCAAGCGCATCACATCATTGCGATTTCTGAACTCACCAAAGCCGACACGATTGCCGAGTATCATCTTCCCGAAGAAAAAATCAGCGTTGTCTATAACGGCATTGATGAAGCCTTTCACACACAAGTGAGTGAGGAACAGCGCAAGGCAGTGCGAAGCAAATTGCAAATTCCGTTCAGCGAATTTTTGCTTTCGGTCAGCACACAGCATCGTAACAAAAACTATGGGCAACTCTTGGAAGCGATTTTCAAATTAAAAGCGCAAGGCAAAAACTTCCCGCTGGTGATTGCAGGCAACAAAGGCGACGACTCCGACCGACTGCAACAACTGATGAATGATTACGACTTGCACCGCCTTGTGAAATTTGTTGGATTCGTGGGTAATGACGATTTGCCCGCGCTCTATCAATCCGCGAAGGTCTTTGTATTTCCAAGCCTTTACGAAGGGTTCGGCATTCCGCTCGTTGAAGCTATGGCAAGCGGCGTGCCGACCATTTACGCCAATCGTGGCGCACTGCCTGAAGTTTCCGCTGGCTCTGGACGCGCTTTTGAAACAACCGAAGACCTCATGCAAGCGATTGATGAACTCTGGAACAATGCGCCACTGCGAGAAAGCCTCGTGCAAAAAGGATTAGAACGCGCCAAACGCTTCTCGTGGCACGAAGCGGCGAAAGCAACGCTCAACGTCTTTGAAAAACTTTAACGCAAATGGCATTAACACAGTCGCGCAAAACAATCGCAATGGTTTCTAACACGGCTTGGTATCTCTACAACTTGCGTTTGGGTGTCATTCACTTCTTGCAAGCCAAAGGATTTGATGTCTTAGCGATTGCGCCGCACGATGACTTCATGACGCTTCTCGAGAAAGAAAATTGCAAGACGGTTTCCGTAGAGATGGATAGGCGTGGCACAAATCCACTTGCCGATTTAGCGTTGATGTTTCGCTTGTATCGCATTTACCGAGCGCACAAGCCTGATTTTATCATTCACTACACCATCAAGCCGAATGTGTATGGCTCGCTTGCGGCAAGAATGGCACACATTCCTTCAATGGCGGTGGTGAGCGGGTTGGGCTATGCGTTCAGCAAACGCAATTGGCTCTATCGAATTGCCACGCGCCTGATGAAAACGGCGTTCTCGTTTGCCAAAGAAGTTTGGTTCGTCAATCAAGATGACCGTGAGTTGCTTCTGAACGCCAACATTGTGCCGAAGGAAAAAACATTGCAACTGCCGGGCGAAGGCGTCAATACGGAAAAATTTGCACCGATTCCGAAATCGTCGTCAAGCGATAAGTTTGTGTTTCTTTTGAGCGCGCGGCTCTTGTGGGAAAAAGGCGTCGGCGTCTTCGTTGAAGCGGCAAGAAACTTAAAGCCAAAGTATCCGCACGCTGAATTTCAACTCTTGGGCTTTTTAAGCGATGACGAAAAGACGGGCGTAACCAAAGCGCAAATAGATAAGTGGCAACAAGAAGGCATCGTAACCTATCTTGGCACGACGAGCAATGTCGTTCCCTTTCTTGCCAATGCCGATTGCATTTTGCTTCCGTCGTTTTATCGTGAAGGCGTGCCGCGCGCGCTCTTGGAAGCGGCAAGCATGGCAAAGCCAATTATCACAACCGATAATGTCGGCTGTCGCGATGTGGTCGAGGACGGCGTAACAGGCTTTTTAGCAAAGCCCAACAACAGTGCTCACTTAGCCGAGAAGATGGAACAAATGCTCAACCTTTCAGAAATCGAGCGGCAAGAAATGGGCAAAAAATCGCGCGAGAAAGTAATTCGCGAATTTGATGAGCGGTTAGTGCTCAAAGAATACGACGCCATGCTTACGCGCTTAGGCTTGTTGTAGCATGCTTACGCTGTGCAACGAAGGCTAAAAAGTTTTTTAACAAGGTTTCTGAAAAGG
>CALGMC010000041.1 GCA_937959145.1 uncultured Chlorobiales bacterium | reverse complement strand
TGCTCGAGCGTGCTCCCGAATATCTCGATTTTATTGAGCGCGTGCTTTTTTACAAATTTCCATCATTAACCCGAAAGGAGATTCTGAAAATGTTGAGCCTTCAAGAAGAATTCGAAGAAGAGTTGAAAAAAACTCGCGCCTTCCAAGAAATCTTGGAAGAAGGATTGCAAGAGGGATTACAGAAAGGATTGCAACAAGGATTGCAACAAGGATTGCAACAAGGATTGCAACAAGGATTGCAACAAGGCGAAGAGAAAGGAAAACTTGCATCTGTTCCACTCTTGCGAAAACTTGGCATGAGCGACGAAGACATCGCCCGAGAACTTAACCTATCTCTCGAGAAAGTTAAGAGCGTTTAATGCCCAAAAAACTTGTTCTCTTCGATATCGACGGAACGCTCGTGCGTGTTCGTGGCATTAGCCGCCAATCGCTGATTGACGCGCTACGTGAAGTCTTTGGCACAGAAGGCACCGCCGCAACGCACAACTTTGCAGGCAAGCTCGATAGCGTCATCATCAAAGAAGTTATGCGCGCCACAGGGCTGAATGATAGCGACATTCAAAAAGGCTTCGAAGAAGCAAAACGTCGTTACATTCAAAACTTCAAACAGCACGCACAGCGCGAGCATATTGAAGTGATGGCAGGCATTTACGAGCTGGTTGAAAAACTCGCTCGTGAAGAAAGCGTTGTGCTTGCACTTTTAACAGGCAATTTTGAAGAATCTGGACGGCACAAACTCGCCTTGCCTGAACTGAACGACTACTTTGCATTCGGCGCATTTGCCGACGATGCCGATACACGCAACGCTCTTCCGGCTGTCGCTGTTCGGCGCGCCTTTGAACGCACAGGGATTCGCTTCACAGGAAAAGATGTCGTCATTATCGGCGATACCGAACACGATGTCAACTGCGCCAAAGTTCTAAATTCAAAATGTATTGCGGTTGCAACGGGGCACTATACCGTATCGCAATTACAAGCCTTTAATCCTGATTATACCTTTGAAAACTTTGCAAATGTTGAGACGGCATTTGAAGCCATCATGAGTTAGCACTATCTGCATCGGAATTTACTTCGTTCAAAAAACCACTTCGTCTATGCGTCCATGTCTATTACTTTTCGCTCTGCTGCTCTTCTCTTTTTCACCTCTTTTCGCTCAAACCCAGCACAAGGCTTCACAACACTTTTTCCAACTCGGTGCCGAAGTTCAAGCACAATCGTCGGAAAGCATTCAAATTTCATTGCGACACAAGCGTGGCAATTTTTCAAACGAGGAACTCGCGCTCATTCGGTCTGAACTCTCAAAAGTAAGCGGTTCATTGGGCACTCAACTTGGCACCATTCTTACGATTTCAATTCCTGCCAACCAGTTAGATGTTCTGAAACGATTTTCAACTTTTTCGGCGGTCATCATTGAGCCACCTGACGAGCCACTTTCCATGTCGGTAAGTCGCGGTAATTCTCAAATGAGTGGGGCATGGCTTGGCATCAATGTGGATTCCGTTCACGCGCTTGGCTACACAGGCAAAGGCGTTTTGATTGGCGTTATTGACGATGGTTTCAACTTCAATCACGGCGATTTCAAATATGCCAACGGCAAAACGCGCATTCTTTACATGTGGAATCAAATGACCAACACCCCCGCGCAATTTCCAACAGCACCCGCCTACACCTACGGAACAGAATGGGATAGCGCGGCAATCAATGCAGGGCTTGCAACAATTCCTAACAACGCACACGGCACAAATTGCCTTGGCATTGCCGCTGGCGACGGCTCACAGAGCGACGAAAAAGGCATTGCGCCCGACGCCAACATCATTTTAGTTGTCCGAAAAACGGGCACAGGCGCAACCAGCGCAAACATCATCGATGCGTTCAACTACATTCAAAAGAAAGCCAAATTGCTCGGCATGCCTGTTTCCATCAGTTACAGCATTGGCGGACACAGCGGCGCACACGACGGCACACGCGACCAAGAACTTGCCATCGATTCGCTTTCAGGCAACGGCGTTCTCTTTGCAACCGCCGCAGGCAACGACCGCACCACAGGCGTCTACACAAATGCTTTCGTCTCTCAAAGTTCCACAACAGACTTAATTTTCACTGCAATAAACACATCAGGCTTTTTCATCGGCAATGCATGGATTAGCGGTTCAGATTCGGTCGGCGTCTCGCTCATCACCCCAAGCGGCGCAACGCTTTCCACGATTCCGACAGACTCCACGACGCCTGTTCTCACCGTTACACAAGGACAGTTTCAACTCTCCAACGAATACTACTTACCAAACGGCGATTGGAATATCCAATGGGGCATTAAACCGACAGCAGGCAATACTGGCACATGGCGATTGCGATTGCACGGCGGAAACATTGTCAGCACAGGCAAAGTCGACGCATGGCGCACAAGTAGCAGTGCAAACGGCGTTTGGCAAACACCGCTTTTTGAAAAAAGCATCGTAACACCAAGCACCGCCGATTCCGCGCTCTCTATTGCGGCATTTCAAATTTCGGACGGCGCAATCGCTCCGATTTCAAGCATCGGCAAAACGCGCGACGAACGCAACAAGCCCGAACTTGCTGCGCCCACAAATGTTACAACCACCGCAGGCGCACTCGGCGGAACATCGGCAAGTGCTCCGCATGTTGCAGGCGTTGGCGCGTTGCTCCTACAAGCCGAACCAACTCTCTCCGTTAATCGCTACAAACAACTCTTGTTGGATAGCACACGAACGGACGCACAAACCGGCGCAATTCCGCCGTTCAACACCAGTTGGGGCTACGGCAAACTCAACGCACTTGGCGCATTGCAACGGCAAAATCCGCTCGCGCTACTTGCACTTTCCATTAGCAACATTACGCCAACTTCGCTCACGCTTTCGTGGTCGGGCAACGCCGCTGTGTTTCAAGTAAAGCAAAACGGAACGGTCATCTACGAAGGCACGAATACCTCTCAAACCCTCACAGGGCTTTCTCCTAACGCTACCTACACGTTTGCCGTGCGCGGTAAGTCGCCTTCCACACAGGCACTCTCGCCAAGCGAAATTGAACTTGCTTTTACCACACCCGCCGTTGATACAGCAGTTTCCACCGTAGCATCAACGCGGCTGTTCTTTATCGGCGAAGGCACATCAGCGTTTAGCATCGGCAATACAGGCGTTTCGCTTCAATTCCCATCAGGCGTTTCAGCACCCACGCGCTTTACCGCCGTTCGCCGAACAAATCAAGCCAACATTGTTGGCTCACTGCCGAGCGGCATTGCAAACATTGCAACCGATGGATATTGGACAATTACGCCGTCGCACAGTCCGAGCGTTGGCACGTATTCGCTCACGCTTGATTTGACGGGCATCGGCGGGATTTCAAACTTCAATACGCTGAAAGTCTTAAAGCGCGCTAATGCGTCAAGCGTTTGGGAGAATGTTGAAGATTTAGGCGCGAGTTTGAGTTATAGTTCGCCACTCATTACCGTTTCAGGCTTAACGAATTTCAGCGACTTCGTGATTGCCTCAACGGGCGACAATCCGCTTCCTGTTTCACTTGCTTCATTCACGGCAAGGCAACTCGGCAGCAATGTTCGTGTGGAATGGAATACGCTAAGCGAACAGCAAAATCTCGGCTTTGAACTTTTGCGACAAGATTCCACCGATTGGATTGTGCGTGCAAGTTATCGCGAACATCCACACCTGCGCGGACAAGGCACAACGAACACGGAACACACTTACGCATTTCTTGACCAAACCGTCGAACTCGGCAAAACCTATCGCTACAAACTTCGCTCGTTCGACTTTGACGGAACTTTTCACGATTACCCACCAACCGCAATCGTGCAAATGAAATCGCAACCGTCTGAAAAGCCTCGTCAATACGCGCTCTATCAGAACTATCCCAATCCGTTTAATCCGACGACGGTCATTCGCTACGACTTGCCTACGGCTAGTGATGTGAAGTTAGAACTCTTCGATGTGCTGGGGCGACGTGTCGCAACGCTTGTTCAGGCGCGTCAAGACGCGGGCGTCTATCAATACGGGTTTAATGCTTCAACATACAACTTTTCAAGTGGCGTTTATTTTTACCTCTTGAAAGCCAATGGCTTTGCCGCCGTGCGCAAGATGATTTTGATGAAGTAGGTTACGCGAGAACTTGCTCCACGCCGCTGTGCAATGCAACGCCAATCGGCTGCACTTGTATGATTTCAGATTCTTTTTCAAGCAATTCTTCCCAACGCGACTCGATAACTCGCGCCGTTGCTGTGGTTTCGGCAAGTTTGAGAAAGGTTTTGTAATGCCCTGCTTCCGACGCAAAGAGACTTTTGTAGAGATGTTTCAAATCTGGTTCGCTTGACACTTCCCCGAGAATCAAAAAGCGTTCGCAGGAACGCGCTTCGATTAAGGCAGAAACGAGCAATCTATCGAGCACTTCCAAGTTACCCTTGCCAATGCGGACGAGCGCGCGCAAATCGTTGGCGTATTGGCACTTGTGTGTGCGTTGAAGTTTGCCGCCGCGCTCGGCGATGAGTTTGGTAACGGTGTAAAGATGTGCGGTTTCATCTTTGGCGATGTTCGAGAGCGTGAGCACCCATTGCTCCGATGTGCGCACATCAACCCATCGGTTGAGCAGGTCGAGCGCGTTTGTGGCGGCTTTGCGCTCCAAATAGGCGTGGTCGGAAAGAAGCGCGATTGGGTGTTTAAGCACTTCTGTTGCCCAATCTTTCGGCGTTTGAAATTTCAGCGGAAGCGAAATCATTTTAACGAATCAGCGTTTTGATGTCTTTGTTGTTCGGTTTAGGAAACGACACATCGCGATAGACTTCTTTCATTGGCAGTTCAATTCCGATGGAGCGAAGCGGAATCTTTTCAGCAAGCGATTGATAATCGGAAATCTGCCATGCATCTTTTTCTCGCACGACACGAACCACTGCCGGTTTTTCGTAATGAACGAACAGCATCTCTTGAATGCTTTCTTGCGCGGCATAGTATGTGCGTTTCTCGTTGAAGTCGTATTCAAATGTGGATTCTGAAAGAACCTCAATCACGAGCACGGCGTTGAGGAGCGTTTTGGGATTATCGTCTGCAAATTCAGGCTTGCCACACACAACCGACACATCAGGATAAAAGTAGCCCATTTTGCCACTGGCTCTGACTTCACTCTTGACGCGCTGGTCGCTTGGATAAACACGACACGGCTTTTTTTGCTTGATAATTCGGTTTCCTATCTCGCGAATTAAGTTCGCACAAATAGAATTGTGTTCAGGTTGCGCGCCCGCCATTGACACAATTTTGCCGTTCAAATACTCATACTTCGTCTCACGATTTGCCGTTTCAAGTGCGAAGTATTCCGCAAGCGAATACTGCTTTTCAGTAGAAGTTTTCAAGAGCGATTTCATCGTTCAAATTCTCCAACAAATTATCTCCAACAATTAAACAAACTGTGCGCCGCCAATCACAGCAAGCGGAATAATGAAGTTATCAAGTTCTTTTGGGCTAATGCCTTCGGCGACGGTTGCAATCGCCGAAAGAATTAAGATACGATTGAAATTGTATTCTTGTGGGACGATAAATTGAACGAGCAACAGCGAGGCGACAAAAGCCGAGACGAACATCGTCAGCGAGCCTTCCACACTTTTTGGCGAGAGGATTTGATACTTGATTTTTCCGTAGCGCGAGCCGATGATAGGTGCCATGCCGTCGCCCCAGCCGAGAATTGCCATTGCCAGAACGCCTTCAAATGTTTTGTAGAAAAGCGTGCCGCAAATGGTTGCCACAATCACGAAGTAAAGCGGACCTTTGAGCAGTTCGCGTCGGTCGCCTGTGCGCGTCATGGTTTTAACGGCTTCGTCATTGACATCGGCGAACAATCCTTTTTGCACGAGAAGCGCAATCCAAATCACGAAAATTGAGACGTTAAAATACTTGCTCCAATGTGTGTCGTCAAAGAGCGGAAGAAAGGCGATAATCATGCCTGCGCCGATGTGCGTAATTTTTCGGCTCAAATCGCGCGCCAAGCCAAAGCGCGTAACGAAAACTTCCATCAGCGCAACCAAACTGAA
>CALGMC010000040.1 GCA_937959145.1 uncultured Chlorobiales bacterium | reverse complement strand
GCTCCTTGCGCTTGATTCCGACCTTCAAGTGCTTCAACAAAAAGAAACAGAACTCGCTGTCTTAAATGCTGAACTCGCTTCACTGACGCAACAGCTTGAACAAGAGGCGCGTTTGGTTCGCCAAAAAGAATCCGAAGTTTCTGCGATTGACTTGCGCCTTCAAGCTCGTGAGACATTACTCTTGAAGCAACGACAAGCCGAATCGCTCAAAAAAGAACTTGAATCGTTGGACGAACGGCAATCGCTCGCCCACTCTTTGAAAGAACAGATTTCTAAACTCGAGAACGACTACAACGCCAAGCACGCCAAACTTGAAGCCGAAAAAAAATCGGCGCAAGGGCAACTGGCTCAACTCAACCAAATGATTGCACAACGCCAAGCGCGCCTCGAGCGAAAAGCAACCTTGCTTCAAGAACATCAACAAATGCAGTCGAAACTTGACGCGCTCAAAAAAGAATCTGCTCGCCTTCCTGAAGTTGAATCGTTGCTCAGTGCCACGCGCACAAAGGTTTCAGACTCGCGGTCTGCAATCGTCTCTGCACAAACGCAAATGGACGCCATCTCCGAAAAAGGCAAAAAGGTTAAAGAACTTTCCGACACTTGTCCGCTCTGTCAGTCTCATATTGAAGAATCGCACAAGGAGCACATTCTTCAAAATTATCGCGACGAATATCGCGCCTATCAAGTGCAAAAGAAGCACCACGAAGATGAACTTCAAAAGTTCCAACAAGAGCTTTTACAGTACGAACAAGAACTTGCCGCTCTCAAGCAAAAGGAGCGTGAACAGAACCAATGCGCCATTGAATTGAACAAAATCACCACCGAGATGGCATCGCTTCAAGAAGTTGAGCGAGAGTTGAAGCAAATTGAATCTGACAAAATCGTTCAAGAAGCCAAAGCAAGAGAGGCGGAACGCGAACTGCATTTGCTTGCACAAGCCAAAATGGAAATTGAAAAACTTCAAGCCGAACTTTCAGCGGTCGGATATGACGCGCAACTTCATCAACGTAAAAAATCCGAACTCAAATCGTTTGAGTCGATTGAAAAAGAACTCGCCGCTCTCGAGAGCGACGAAAAACGCCGAGACGCGCTCCTTCAAGAAATTTCCGCACATCGTAAAAATTGCAAATCGCTCGAGCATCAACGAACCTCAAAAGAAGAAGACATCAATGCACTCCGCAAAGCCCTGATGGGCAAGGCAGAACTTGAAGCGCGCCGACAAACCACATTAAACGAGAAGCGCGAGAAAACAACGCGCCTGCGAGAAGTTTCAAGCGAGCGACACGCACTCGCAACCATTATCGATGAGAAAGAAGAAAAGGAAAAAACGATGCAGAAATTACAGCAAGAGATTGCTCCCCAACAAGAAACAATCGAACTCTATCAGATTTTAGACGAAGCCTACAGCGTCAGAGGCGTTCAGCAACTTCTGCTCGAGCACGCTATTCCTGAAATTGAACGGTTAGCCAACGAACTGCTCGCACAACTGACAAACAACTTGTTTTCGCTCTCACTTCAAACCGAACGACAAACGCAAAAAGGTACCGTGGAACAGACGCTTGACATTATCATTTCCGACGCCAACGCCAATACACGCCTCTACGAAACCTTTTCAGGCGGCGAACGCTTTCGCATTGATTTCGCTCTGCGGCTCGCCCTTTCAAAATATCTCGCCACCATCAGCGGCACGCCAATTAAAATGCTCGTCATTGACGAGGGCTTCGGCACGCAAGACCAAAAAGGAATTGAGGCAATGGTTGAGGCGATGAATCAAGTGAGCGATGATTTTGAAAAACTCATTCTCATCACGCATTTAGAAGAAATGAAAGATGCTTTTCCGACGCGAATTGTCGTCAGTAAAGACCCGCTTAAAGGCTCGCACTTTGAGGTCATCGGCTAAACTTGTATAATTTGAGGATAATCGTCTCGATAACCGTTTTTATGAACGCGATGCAGAAATCGACTTTAATTTTTTTAACAGGATTCAGCACGGCGGGCAAATCAACCATCGGACCGATTCTCGCTAATTCACTTGGCTTCGACTTTATTGATATTGATAAAGCCATTGTCGAGCGCGAACAAAAATCTATCAACGAGATTTTCGCCGAAAAAGGCGAAGCCTACTTCCGCCAACTTGAACTTGAAATTCTTTCCTCGATTGCCAATCGCGAAAACCTTGTTGTCTCGCTCGGCGGCGGCACGCTTGAAAACGATTCCAGTTTCGAACTCGTCCGCAATTCAGGTACGATGGTTTATCTGAAATCGGACTTGAATACGCTCACGCGCCGACTTTCCACCAAAGACGACCGCCCGCTTCTCAAAGGCGAAAACGGACAGAAGATTACCCCCGAAGAAATTGCTAATCGCGTCAGTCTTTTAATGAGCCGTCGTGAAGAACGATACGCTCAATCGCCAATTTGCATTTCAACCGACCAAACGCCGCTCGGCAAAACGGTCGATAAATTGCAACGCGAGTTGGAACGGCATTTCAAATCACAGCGTCATCAGTAACCTTTCAACTTTTCAGCGTTGCATCACGTTGTTTTTTCTTCATTTCACACCTTCAACGACGCGCTTATCTCGCATGGGCTTTCGCCCAAAGTCGCCCTGCTCTTCGACCGAAATACGCACAGGCTTTTTTCACAACACATTTTTCAAATTTTTCATCGCGCTAACATTGCGCATTCTTCTTTTGTTGTGCCTGCCAGCGAATCGGCGAAAAGTTTGCGCACGGCAGAGCGGCTCTACGGCGAGTTCATCAAAAACGGAATTGATAGAGCGACTGCGCTTGTCGCCGTTGGGGGCGGTGTCGTCGGCGATTTAGGCGGATTTCTGGCGGCAAGTTATTTGCGCGGCATTCCGCTGGTGCATGTGCCGACAACACTGCTCGCAATGGTCGATAGTGCCATCGGCGGCAAAGTCGCCGTGAATCATTCGCTCGGCAAAAATATGATTGGCTTCTTCTATCCGCCCAACTTCACATTTATCGATGTCGATTTTTTAAGCACCCTTCCAAAGCGCGATGTTTATTCAGGACTTGCCGAAGCCTTCAAATACGCGCTTATTCAAGACGCGCCGTTTTTTCATCACCTTGAATCGCATTTTGAGCCAATCATTTCGCTTGACCGCACCGACATTGAGCGCGTTGTAGCGCGAAGCGTCAAAAACAAACTGCGCATCGTCAAAAAAGACTTCAAAGAAACGCTCGGACTGCGCGCCCTCTTAAACTTCGGACACACTTTCGCTCACGCCCTCGAAACCCTCAGCAACTACAAGGCTCTTCGGCATGGCGAAGCCGTCTTAATCGGCATGCTTTGCGCTTCTGCCCTCTCAAAAAATTTAGGCTTGCTCGATAAAGATTCACTCACGCGCATTGCGCACTTCGCCAAACGCTTTCCGCTTTCGCCATCGCTTTTGAAACGGCATTTCTTTGATGTGGCGGAATCCGACCTTGAATCGGCAATGCAGCGCGATAAGAAAAAGAAGCACGGCACGATTCGCTTTGTTTTGCTTCGCCGCATTGGTGAGGCATTTTTGTGTCAAGAAAAAATATCTTCGCGCAACATTCATCGCGCCATTCTTGAAGCCAAACAGATTTTGACATGAAACGAGCGACGTTCTACAAAATTCGCGCGTGGTTTTTCCGCAT
>CALGMC010000039.1 GCA_937959145.1 uncultured Chlorobiales bacterium | reverse complement strand
GATGAGAAAATATGTTTCGTATTCGCCGCTTTCTTGCAAGACGACCCAATTTTCAAGTGCGCCGACATAGTGCCCCAAGTGCAATTTGCCCGTCGGGCGCATTCCGCTTAAAATTCGTTTCATGCGTTATGGTTGGTGTTCTTGCTTAGCAAATCTCTGCGGCATTAAGGTTCTCTAACGCCTTGTCAAAAAAATACGCATTCATCGTTATCGCGCAAATTGTCCGAAGGTGAAAATAAAGTTCCACCCTTGATTTGGGCGACCGGGATTAGACGGCACGGGGTCGAAGCCGTAGCCGTAATCGAGACCGATGAGTCCGACGATTGGCAAAAAGACGCGCACGCCGACGCCTGCTGCACGTTTGAGGTCGGCAAAGTTGGCGCGCCCTGCATTGGCATAAATGTTTCCTGCTTCGGCAAAGAGAAGCGCGTAGACCGTTGCCTGCGGATTGAGGCTAATCGGATAGCGCAATTCGGTTTGAAATTTCGTGTAAAAGTTTCCTGTGAAGATGCGCAGGTTTGGGTCGAAGACGCCGAGCCCTTGGTCGGGATAGCCGCGCAAGGGAACTGTTGGAAGAAACGAAATGCCGCTACCGCCCATGTAGAAAAAGTTAATGGCGGGAATGTTGCTGTTTTGGTTGCCGATGCGCTCGAGCGAGCCGAAGTCGGCGTTGGTAGTCAGCACTAAGTCGCCCGCAAGTTGAGAAAACCACCCTGCGCGAAAGGTAAGTTTGAGAAAGTCGACTGTGCCTGGAAGCGGACCACCAGAGAGTTGTGTAGCGAAGGAAAAATCGCTACCGCGTCGGGGATAGATGGGATTGTCGGTGCTGTTGCGCGAGATGGTTTGAATAATGCTGTATTCGTCAGCCGTTACGAAAAACAAACTTCGTTGGAACGTGCCGAAGGTTGAGCCGCCTACACGGTTGCGTTGAAAGCGGAAGGTATAATCAATTCGGAAGTAATCGTCGGGAAAGGTTAAGCGTCGACCAACGGAAATCGAGACGCCGGTTTGTTGGAGTTCTTGTCCGAAGTTTTGGCGCGTGTCGAAGATGCTGAAGCCGAGCGAAGTGGGTGTGCCAAATGCCCATGGTTCGGTGAAGGAAAGCGAGAGCGTTTGAAAGTTAAATCGTCCGAATTGCCATTGGAAGTCGAGCCGTTGTCCGTCGCCGTGCGGAAGTGGCGTATAGGCTTCGCGTTTGGTGATGTCTTGAATGGAGAAGTTGTTGAAGGTCAAGCCGAGCGCACCTGTAAAGCCAATCGCGCCGCTGTATCCTGCGGAGGCGTTGAAGGTATCGGTAGATTTTTCGCTGACGTTGTAGGTGATGTCGACTTCTTCTTCGCTTCGAGGTTGAATGTCGGGGGTAATTTTTTCTTGGTCGAAGTAATTGAGTTGAGCAATTTGTCGGATTGAGCGAATAATGTTTTCGCGGCTGTAAAGGTCGCCGGGAATGGTATAAAGTTCGCGGCGAATCACGCGGTCTTTGGTTTTCGTGTTGCCTGCAATGCCAACATTGCGAATGCGAAATTGTTTGCCTTCGGTGATGAAAATTTTGAGGTCAATCGAGTCGCCTTCGACGACGGTTTCTTCTTTATCGGCGCGAAAGGTTAAGTAGCCACGGTCTTGATAGAGCGAGCCAACATCGCCGCCTTCGGCGGAATAGGTGAGGCGTTCCATGATTTTTTTCTCGTTATAGACGTCGCCCTTTTTGTAGCCAAAGACCGCATCTAACTCGGCTTTGGAATAAAGCGTGTTGCCTTCCCATTGCACATTGCGCAAGACGTATTTCGGACCTTCGTAAAGGAAAATCGTCAGGTGTAAGCCGCGTTTATCGGGGGTGTAATAAATTGAATCGCGTTTGAAATACGCATCGCGGTAGCCGTTCTCGCGATAAAAGGTAACGAGTTTGCCTTTATCGTCGTCGTATTTCTTGCGGTCTAAAATTGGTTTTGAAAAAATGCGTCGCCAGAAGTTGAGTTGTTTGGTTTCTTCGAGTGTGCCGAGCAGTTCGCCTTTGTCAAAGGCTTTGTTGCCAACGAAGTTAATGCGCTCAATGATGACGCGGTCATTTTCTTTGATTTTGAAGAAGAGCGTCGCGCGTCCTTTTTTGGTTTCGCGTAGTTCGTAATCAATTTCACACAAGAGGTAGCCTTCTTCTTCGTAGAATTTCAAGAGCCGTTGGCGGGCGAGGTAAATCATTTGGTCGGTGATGGTCGCGCCGCGTGTGAGTTCGACTTTTTTGAGCAGGTCTTCCTCATCGAATTCTCTATTTCCTTCAAACACGATTTGCGTAAGCACGGGATATTCTTTGACCTTGATAGAAAGGAAAACGCCCTCGAAGGTTTTACGGTCAATCTCGACGCGAATGTCGCTGAAGAGTTTTTGCTTCCAAAGCCGTTTCATCGCGTCGGCGAGTTCGCTACTGGGAATGGTAATGTCTTGACCGACTTGAATCGGAAATCGCGCGAGAATATCTTTTTCTGAAATGCTGGAATTTCCGACGACGGAAATGCCAAGCACTTTGTATTTGGCGGGCTCGGAGAAATCGAGTTGAAGTTTGGTGTCGTCGTCGCTGTCGGGCGTGTCTTGGGCAAAAAGCGTCGAAGTTGAGACGATGAAAAAAGCGCACAAGAGGTGCAATAGGCGGCGCGGCGTCATGCGGTTCAAAATTGATGCGAGATGAATGGTTGAGCCAAAGGTGTCTCCGAATTTCACGACTGGTGCGTTTGATGCAGTGGGTTAGTAAGCGCGGCAAGTTGCTCGCTTGTCATGCCGAAGCGACGTTCGCGATGTTGAAAGTCGCGAATGGCGTCGTAGAGTTTATCGCGTCGGAAGTCGGGCCAATAGCAATCGGTGATATGAATTTCGGTATAAGCCAACTGCCACAAAAGAAAGTTACTGATTCGGAACTCACCGCTGGTGCGAATAAGCAAATCGGGGTGTGGCATGCCGTAGGTAACAAGGTATCGCTCAAAGACTTCATCGGTCACGTCGTCGGGGTCTAAGCGTCCTGCTTTGACTTCTTCAGCGATGCGTTTGGTGGCTTGCATGATTTCCCATCGTCCGCTATAAGAAAGCGCAAGCGAAAGTGTCATGCGTTTGTTGTGGCGCGTCAGTTCCATGCCTTCTTCGAGTTCTTCGCGCACATTAGGCGGAAGAGCGAAGATGTTGCCAATCGCGTTGAGCTTGATGTCGTTTTCGTGAAGCGTTTTCGTCTCTTTGCGAAGGGCTTGAATCAAGAGATGCATGAGCGCAGAGACTTCGTTTTTCGGGCGTTTCCAGTTTTCGGTCGAGAACGCATAGAGCGTCAAATAACCAACGCCAAGTTGAGCACAAGCCTCGACGGTATCGCGCACAGATTTCACGCCAGCATTATGTCCAGAGACGCGCATTTCGCCACGTCGCGCCGCCCAGCGTCCGTTGCCGTCCATGATAATCGCGATGTGTTGCGGAATCGGTCCGCTTGCTTTGAGCAAGTCTTGCGCTTTTGCGTCGTCGGAAGGCGAGTCGGGCGTTTGGTTCTTGCCGGTAAGTGCGTTTTTTATGCGAATGACGTTCGATTTCGTAAGCGTCTCCATTTCCTTCGTTAAGCCCTTTGTTGAAATAAAATGTGCAGAATTTACCGTTTCGTGCTTCAAATTTCAAACCACGTTTTTGGGCGAACTATCATCAAAGATACTTGAAACAACACAAAGAACGGCGGCTGTTTAACTTTCCGTGACGGCAGGTTCAAGCACTAACCGCTTGGAGTGGTCGTTGAGCGTTTGTGCCAATTTGTCGAATGTGCCCTCTACAAAGTGCTGTTCGCACTCGTGTTCGTATTCAAGCAAACGGTCGATGATATTCTGCCAATGCTCTTCGCGCACCAAAAAGTCGCGCACTTTGCTCACGTTCGGCATGCCTTTGAGATATGAAGCGTAGTGCCGTCGCATTTCAAGGACGCCATATTTTTCGCCCTTCCATTCAAGCGACATTTTGAGGTGCTCAATCGCGACGTGAATTTTCTCGTGAAAGGTAGGCGGCGGAAGTTCGACGCCTTGCATCAAGGCTTTGGCTTCGCGGAAGATGAACGGATTGCCAATCGCACCGCGTCCAATCATCGCGCCGTCGACGTTCGTGATTTGAAAATGTTTAACCGCGTCTTTTGCCGTCCAAATGTCGCCATTGCCGATGATGGGAATGGTTGCGATTTCTTTGGCGCGTTTAATCCAAGTCCAATCTGCCGCGCCTCTGAACATTTGCGAGCGCGTGCGTCCGTGAATCGTGAGGGCTTGAATGCCTGCGCCTTCAAGGCGTTTGACCGTGTCGAGAATGGTGATGGTGTTTTCGTCCCAACCAATGCGCGTTTTGGCAGTAACCGGAAGTTTAACGGCTTTAACGACTGCCGCCGTGATGTCTTCCATCAAGGTCGGATTGCAAAGCAAGCCAGAGCCTGCGCCACGCCCCGCAACTTTCTTTGCAGGACAGCCATAATTGATGTCGATAAAATCGGGATTCGCCGCTTCGGCAATTAACGCCGCCTCGACCATTGCCTCAATCTCGTTGCCGAAAATCTGAATCGCGACTGGTCGCTCATCGTCGAAGATTTTGAGTTTGCGACATGAACGCGCCGCACCACGCCGCAAGCCTTCCGAACTGATAAACTCGGTATAAACGATGTCTGCCCCAAATCGCTTGCACAGTCGGCGAAACGACGGGTCGGTAACATCTTCCATCGGCGCAAGCACAATGGGTTTATGTATCTCAATCGCTCCGATTTTCATGGCTGAAAAAATTAGAGTGCGAAGTTACGAAATTTTGAATTAAGACGTGAGGGAAAACCATAGACAGGTTCGGAAGTGTTCAAAGAAATTCGTTTCTTGAACCTCTGCTGCACCTTTCACACCACTTCAAACACAACAGGAGGATAAACGATGCGAAGTATTTTTATTGCGCTCTGCTGGCTCTCTGCAACGGTGCTCCACGCACAAACTTGGACATGGCAAAACCCTCTTCCGCACGGCAACAGTTCGAATGATATTCGCTTTATTGACGCGAACAAAGGAATCTATGTTGCATATTCAGGCTACATTGCATTGACGAGCAATGGTGGTCAGACTTGGTCGCAAGTGACAACCACATTCGACGCCGACCTCTTCGGCGTTCAATTTATTGACGACACCACCGGCTTTATTTGCGGCTCAGACGGCTTTGTGGCAAAGACGACGAATGGCGGCACGACTTGGCAACCTTTGACCGTAACAGGAACAACCGACCTTTACGGCATCTCGTTTGTGAGTTCAACCGTTGGATATGTGAGCGGACCGGGCGGCAATATTTTCAAAACAACGGATGGCGGAACATCTTGGACACAAGTGGGAATCGCCGCACCCGTTGGCACAACCGCAATTTGGGAACTCGCGTTTTCATCAGCAACCACGGGCATTGCGATTGGCGCGTCGGGGCGCGTGTTTCGCACAACCGATGGCGGCACAAGTTGGACGCTCACCACGATTGGTACAGCCCTCTTTTACTCGTCTTATTTTGAAGGCTCAAAAGGCTACATTGTCGGCGGCGCAAGTTCCATTCAATACACCACCGATGGCGGCATCACTTGGACGCCACAAACCGCACCTGTTACAGGCAGAACCTTACGCGGCGTCGCATTCGGCGATGCAAACAACGGCGTAATTGTTGGACTTGGCGGCACGATTTTTCGAACAACGAACGGCGGCACGACTTGGATAGACGCCACGCCTTCACCAAGTGTCGGCGATTTGTATTGGGTATCATTCGCAACGCCAACAACTGTTTGTGCCGTTGGACTTGGCGGCACAGTGCTTCGCTCGACGGACGCGGGCGCAACATGGACAAACCAAACTATTTCAGCAACGACTTCCGCACAAACGCTCTTTGGCGTCGATTTTATCGATACCACCTTAGGCGTCGCTGTTGGCTCAACGGGCAGAATCGTGCGCACCACAAATGCAGGCACAACTTGGGACAGCATTGCGAGTCCTGTAACGAATTTGCTCTACGATGTCAAAGCCTTAAACGATGATAACCTAATTGCCATTGGCACTTTGGGCACGACGATTCGCTCAACCGATAAAGGCGCAACATGGGCTACGGGTGGCGCGGCAGGCACAGGCACGCTTTACGCTATCGCTCGCGTCAGCGACCTGACCGCACTCGTGAGCGCATCGAACGGTACTGTTTTTCGCACAACCAATAGCGGTGCAACATGGTCGCCGCTCGGCTCTTTAGGCACAATGGCTCTATGGGATATTCAAATGCTCGATGCAAACATCGGCTACACCGTAGGAGGCACAGCGTCCGTATTTTTCACGACCAATGGCGGCGCAAATTGGACAGCACGAAATACAGGCATCACCGCAGGCACGATTCTTTACAGCGTGCAATTCCTCAACCAAACGGTTGGATATGTTGCGGGCACATCAGGACGCATTTTCAAAACAACCAACGGCGGCACAAGTTGGACGCTTCTCACCAGCGGCACGACCGCCACGCTACGCAAAATCTATATGCAAGATGAAAACATTGGTCTTGTGGTTGGCGCATCAGGAACGATATTGCGCACCGACGACGGCGGCACGACTTGGAGACGCCTTCAAACCTATTGTCAAAACGAACTACAAGACCTCAAAGTGTTCAGTGGAATGACGGGCTATGTGGTGGGCGCACGCGGCTCGATTCTCAAAACAACAAACGCGATGCTCTCTGCCGCTGAACGTGAGTTGCACGTGCCGAAAGGCTTTGCTTTGGAACAGAACTATCCAAATCCGTTCAACCCGACAACTGTTATCCGCTATCAACTTCCTGCGGCAAGTGCCGTGAAATTAGAAGTCTATGATGTGCTCGGCAGAAAGGTCGCCACATTGGTTAATGCAAGGCAATCGGCAGGCGTGCACGAGGCAACCTTCAACGCGATGAATTTGTCAAGTGGGATTTACTTCTATCGCTTGCAAACAGGGGAATTCGTTGCAACAAAGAAAATGCTCTTGGTGAAGTAAAACATATTGAACACTAAAACAGGGGCGGGCGTTGGCTCGCCCTTTTTGTTTTCAAGACGATGAAACGCGGTTTGTTGATTTTGCTGTATCTTGTTGGCTTAATCCTAATTTTTTGAGCAACACGACCATGTCCTCGACTGCACCGCAAACCGCCAACGGCATTTTCATCAAAGGCGCGAAAACGCACAACCTCAAAAACATTGATGTCTTTATTCCGCGCCGCAAACTCGTTGTGATTACAGGCGTTTCAGGCTCGGGCAAATCGAGCCTTGCCTTCGATACGCTCTACGCCGAAGGGCATCGGCGGTATGTGGAATCCATGTCGGCTTACATTCGCCAATTTTTAGAGCGTCTGCC
>CALGMC010000038.1 GCA_937959145.1 uncultured Chlorobiales bacterium | reverse complement strand
GTTGACAATCACCGCCACCTTTTTGCCTTCGCGATTGGCAAGAATGTGATTGAGAAGCGTGGTTTTGCCCGCGCCTAAAAATCCTGATAAGACCGTTACGGGTAGTTTCTTTATGTGTGTTGTTTTCTTCGCCATTTGGGTGAATTTTTGATGCAATTTTCTGAAAGGTAAGTGTGATTTTTAAGAATTGCAAATCGTTTGCATTTTCAAAACAGGAGTTTCAAAACAGGAGTAAAGGGCTTCTTCATTCAAGCCAAGTCGTTTTGGAAACTTTATTCAACAAAAAAGTTTTTTCACGCTTGATTTTTGATTCTAAAAGCCGTTTTGGGCGACTTCATTTTTCTCAAAAACGCTTGTAAACACAAGGAGATTCAGGGCATCGTGCGTATTTTACCGATGTCAAGTTTTCACTTCAAGGAAGGAGTTTAGAAATATGAATAAGCAACAAATTCTGCTCGCGCTTGCCCTGCTTTATATCATTTCACAAGTTGTTTTGCTCGTTACCGTCGGTAAAGATTTAGAGTTGATTTTAATTTCGCTCGGCGTGTTTATCGCCAGTGTCGTCGTAGTGATGATGGTCGGCGAAATTTCAATCGGTCGCCCCGTCGTAGAAAGCGTCTCAATGCGCCGCGCCGAACGCTCCAAAGCCGACCAAGAAAAGATGCTCAGCGAAGGCTACCAAATTGACGGCGAGTTCTTAAAGAAAAACCGTTTTGAGTTTTCTCAGCATCGAGAAAAATATACTGCGCCGCCCGGCTCTTCGCCCGCTCCCGCTGCCGAACATGTTGATGAAAAAACGCCGCAACAAAAATTAAAAGAAGGCTTAATCGCGCAATCACCGATGTTCGGCGGCATTGAAAAACTCGCGGCGATGCTTGAAAAAACTGACGACGCGAAAGTCCTTAAAATGCTCAAGCAGTTTGGCTACAAAGATGTCAGCGCGGCGGAAGTGCGCATCATCGTGGCTGAAATCATCAAAGGTGAAACTGCGCCTACTGAATCTGATAGCAGTAAAGAAGTTTATCGCGTAACCACGTCGCTCAACACGGTTGATTTTTACGACTACATCAAACGCTGTATGTCGGGCAACGATATGGAATCCAAGCGCGAAGCACCGACGATTACAGGAATGGAAATTTTAGAGCAAGCCTCTGCAACGATTGAGGGCAACTCTTTACGTGCAATGGTCAGAATGCGCGGCGTTCACAAAGGTGGCGGCGTGAGAAAGTGCGATACATGCCAATTTTATCAAAACAACGCTATGTTCTGCACGAAAATTGCATTGGAAGTTGAGCATAATGATGTCTGCGACGGCTGGACGGCGAATGTGGCATATCAAGCCTTTCGGTAAAAATTCTCTCTAATGGCGAAACACCTTTCGCTCGCTCAACATAAATTTTATGTGCGCGTGCGTCGCGAAAAAAAAGTGCGCGACGCCGAGCGGCTTTTCATCGCCGAAGGCATTCGCACGGTTTCTGAATTGCTCAATGCCGCCCCACAGTCGCTTCTCGCGCTTATTCAAACCGAGCCTTCCGACTTATTAGCCGCTCCAAGTGAAAAAACTTTCATCGCTTCTCAAAAGCAGTTTTCCGCGCTTTCCGATACCGAACATTCACAAGGCGTGATTGGCATTTTTGAGCAACCGACTGTTTCGCCTCAAATTCTTTTCAAGACGCTTGAAGAAAAATCTTCGTCGGTCGTGCTCGTTCTCGACGACGTGCAAGACCCGGGCAATCTTGGCACGCTGATTCGCACCGCCGCGTGGTTCGATGTTGATGCGATTATCGCAAGCAATGGGACGGTAGATTTCTTCAATCCGAAAGTTGTGCGCTCAACGGCAGGCAGTCTCTTCGCGCTTTCGCTTTATCGGAGCGGGTCTTTGAAGGGCGACCTCGCCAGTCTGCAAAAAATCGGATTCACGATTTACGGCGCGGCTATAGCAGGGGAAGATTTTCTCACGACCTCTTTTTCGGCAAAAACGGCTCTCGTTATCGGCAACGAAGCCAACGGCATTTCTGAACATGTTCGTCAGTGTCTTCACAGAGAAATTACCATCACAGGTAATCATAACAAGGTCGAGTCGCTCAACGCCGCCGTTTCAGCCGGAATTTTACTCTCTCGAGTTTGCCTGCACAAATAACCCTCACAATGCTTAATTTTGACGCATCTTTTTCAGAGATAAACCTTCATTCAAATTCAACCTTATACAATCATGAAATTGACTTGGAACGACGCCGAAGACATCGGCATCGCATTGCAAGAAAAATATCCTACCCTTGACCCGCTCACCGTGCGATTCACCGACTTGCACCAATATGTTGTAGGATTAGAGGGATTCAGCGACGACCCGAAAGCCTCAAATGAATCAAAGCTCGAGGCAATTCAAATGGCGTGGTATGAAGAGTGGAAATCCAATCAATAATTTTAACAACCCAAACTTTCTTCAAATCATGACGGAACGCGAAATTCAATTCAACATTCTCCGCGCAGTCAAAGCCTATCAAGACGCCAACAACGGCGCACACATGCCGTTTGAACTTCTTTGCTCACAACTTGAACTTTCAAAAGAAGACATGCAAAAGCACTTACGCGCACTCAAAAACACCGACTCGATTCGCTACACGCAGGACGATAAAACCTACGTGCCTTTGCTCGTCGAGATTTCACGCAACGG
>CALGMC010000037.1 GCA_937959145.1 uncultured Chlorobiales bacterium | reverse complement strand
GGCGCATCTCGTTTCGGCTGAATTTGCCGATGTAATCCAAGAGTTCGGCTCTATCGGCGTGCGCAGAAAAGTTGTTCATCACAATAATTTCTGCTCTTACTTTGAACGGCTCGCCGAAGATGTTGACTTCGGGTTCGCGCTCTAAAATTTTCCGCCCCAGCGTGTTTTCTGCCATGTAGCCAACGATGAGAATAGTCGTGTTTGGATTCTCGATGTTGTTGGCAAGGTGATGGGTAATTCGGCCGCCTTCTGCCATGCCTGAACCTGCCATAATGATGCAAGGCTTGTGGTAGTCGTTGAGTTTTTTGGAATCTTCGGCGGTGCGCGTGTAGGCAACATTTTCCAAGTGAAGCGGGTGTTTGTCGTCGGCAATCAAGCGGTTCATTTCTTTGTCGAAACATTCGGGGTGATAGCGATAAACATTTGTAACGTCTTGCGCAAGCGGGCTGTCGAGAAAAATCGGCATGTCTTTGGGCATTTTGCCTGCGTGGTAGAGTTGATTAAAAAAGTAGAGGAGTTCTTGTGTGCGCCCGACGCTAAAAGCAGGAATTAAAATTTTACCATTGCGCCGATAAGTGCGTTCAATCACGTCGGTTAAAATGCGCTCGACTTCGTCTTTGGGTTTGTGCAAGCGGTTGCCGTAAGTGCTTTCGGTTACGAGGTAATGCACATCGCCGCAAAACTCGGGGTCTTTGAGAATCGGCGTATGCGGTCTGCCTAAATCGCCTGTGAAGGCAAAGCGAATGTGCTTGTGTTTTTCTTTCAAATCGAGCACAACGATTGACGAGCCAAGAATGTGCCCTGAGTTGTAGAAAGTCAGCTCGACGCCGTCGCTGATAGCGAGGGTTCGGTGATAAGGCAAAGCGAAAAATTGTTCGGTGGCAAGTTGTGCATCTTCAACAGTGTAGAGCGGCTCGACGGGCGGCAGATTTTTGCGCGCATGTTTTTTTGAGATGAACTCGGCGTCGCGCTGTTGAAGAAATGCTGTGTCTTGAAGCATCACGACGGCAAGGTCGCGTGTGGCGGCTGTGGCATAAATGTTGCCCGAAAAGCCTTCTTTGACGAGAAGCGGCAAGCGTCCGCTGTGGTCGGTGTGTGCGTGCGATAACACAACCGCATCAATCTCTTTCGGCTTAAATGGAAAATTGCGATTGAGCGCAATCGATTCGCTTCGCCTGCCTTGAAACAAGCCGCAATCGAGCAAGATGTGTTTGCCATTGACCGTGAGCAAGTGCGACGAGCCTGTTACGCCGTGCGTCGCGCCATAAAAGGTAAGTTTCATGTGGTTTCAGAATTGATGGTTTCAAAAAGTGCCACGCTTTCAATGTGGTTGGTGTGCGGGAACATATCAACGGCTTGCACTTTCACCAGACGATACATTCCGCTGTCGCAAATCATCTTGCCGTCGCGCGCTAAACTTGCAGGGTTGCAACTGACATAGACAATTTTTTTCGGCGCAAACTGCATCATCGTTTGAACGGCTTTTGGGTGCATGCCTGCGCGTGGCGGGTCAGTGATGACCACATCAGGCATGCCAAAAGATTCAAGTTCATTGCGAAGCGTTTCAAACTTCATTAAGTCTAATTGTTTGAATGTGCAATTCGTGATGCTGTTATCGGTGGCGTTGGTGATGGCGTCGCGAATTGCGCTGTCAACGAGTTCGATTCCCAAAACTTTTTGGCACTGCTTTGAAATGAAAATCGAGATTGAGCCTGTGCCACAGTAAAGGTCATAGACCGTTTCGTTTCCGCTCAATCCTGCAAAGTCGCGCACGGTTTCGTAGAGCCGCTCGGCTTGTTCGCTGTTGGTTTGAAAAAAGGAGTTCGCAGAAATCTTGAAATGATAATCCCCTAATCGCTCGGTGATAAATCCGCTGCCGAAAATCACGAACTCTTCTTCGCCAAAGGCAACCGTGTTTTTCTTGGTAGAAATGTTATTGACGAACGTCGTCAGCGATGTGCCGAGCGCGTTGTGGAGCGCAGTCAGCAGTTGATTCATCAATGAGGCGTCGTGCCAACTGGTAACGAGATTGACCATGAGTTGCTTTGTGCGAAAGGCTTTTCGGACGACAAGGTTTCGCAGAAAGCCGTTGTGCGTGCGCGTGTCGTAAATGGAAAGGTTATGGTTGAGCGCGAAGGTTCGGACGGCATTTAAGACAAGGTTGGCTTCTTCGGGTGCGATGTGGCACTGCTCAAGGTCGATGACTTTGTCGTATCGATGTGGCGCGTGAAAGCCAAGCGCGAAGTCGTTTCGCTTGTCGGAGCGAGGCGCGTTGCGTTCGTTTGGCAAAAGGTAGCGCGAGGTCGAGAGCGAAAAATCGACTTTGTTTCGGTAGTGATAAATCGCCGTTGCGCCAATCGGTTCAAGCATGTGAATGTTGCCAAAGCCGCCGATGTGCGTGAGCGCATTGAGCACGTGTTTGTTTTTTTGTTGAAGTTGGGCGTCGTAGTTCAAATGTTGCCACTTGCAACCGCCGCAGATGCCGAAGACTTCGCATTTGGGTTCGGTGCGCAAGGGCGAAGGCGAAAGCAGTTTGGTGAATTGGGCTTCGAGGTAAGACTTTTTGGCTTTGTAAATCGTGGCTTCGACGGTGTCGCCAATGGCAAGCGTGCCGCGAATAAAAACGCTCATGCCGTCGGGCAATTTGGCGTAGCATTTATCGTCTTCGGCAAGGTCTGAGAGCGTGGCGATAATGGTTTGTCCTTTTTGATACATTGACGCAATGGCGTTAAGGTGTTTGAAAAGTTAAGATATGATGTAAGCGCGTTATTTTGTTGCTGGTAAGAAAATCACGAAACACAAAACAAATGATGAAAGCGAAAAAATCGTCCAACATAAGCAAGGCGCGTCTGAAAAAGAGATTGGAAACCGATGTGCCAAAGGCGACAGGTGAAAAGTTTGAGCGGCTGGTTGAAATTGTTTCGCTTTTGCGCACGGATTGCCCGTGGGATAGAAAGCAAACGCCTGATTCGCTCGTGCACTTAACGCTCGAGGAAGTTTATGAAATGATTCACGCCGTCGATGCAAAAGATGAACAAGAACTCAAAAAAGAGTTGGGCGATATTTTGCTGCATATTTGTTTTCAGAGCGTTTTGGCGGCGGAGCGCAAGGCATTCACGATTGATGATGTGTTGGACGCGATTGCCGAGAAACTCATCTTTCGCCACCCGCACGTGTTTGGCAGCGAGGTTGTGCACGATGAATCTGCCGTGAAAGCTAATTGGGAAAAGCTCAAAATGAAAGAAGGGCGTAAGTCGGTTTTGGACGGTGTGCCGCGTGCCATGCCTGAACTCTTGCGCGCTTATCGCGTGCAGGAAAAAGCGGCAGGCGTTGCGTTCGATTGGAAACATGCCGACGGCGTTTGGGAAAAATTAAACGAAGAACTTTCTGAACTGCGCCATGCCAAAACCCAAAAGGCACGCGAAGAAGAACTCGGCGATGTGCTCTTTACGCTTGTTAATTTGAGCCGATTCCTCAAAGTCAATCCCGAAGATGCGCTGCGCAAAATGACGGAGAAATTTGCAAGGCGATTTCAAGCGGTGGAGGTGGCAGTTCAGAAGAGCGGCAAAGCGTGGAGCGATTTCACGATGGAAGAACTTGACGGGTTTTGGGAACAAGCCAAAAAGCAAGAAAAGAAGAGAAAGCGCGCATGATTTTGGCACGGAAAAAATTTTTGTGCATTTTTGTCGCCAGCGTGTTCGTCTAGCGGCCCAAGACGCTGCGTATTTTCAGCGCGGAAATCGCGGGTTCGAATCCCGCACACGCTACGGTAGTGCCTGTTCTTTTGCGGACAAATGTTGACAAGTTTCAACAGCACGGAGCGTCGGTAGCTCAACTGGATAGAGCATCAGACTTCGACTCTGACGGCTGGGGGTTCGAATCCCTCCCGGCGCACAAAAAATTCCGTGTTTGCTTGTTTCTTTGCAGACTTGCCGTATATTTGCGTCCCTTTTTGAATCGTTTGAATCGCACATGCACCCGTAGCTCAGTTGGATTAGAGCATCTGACTACGAATCAGAAGGTCTGAGGTTCGAGTCCTCACGGGTGCACGAAGTTTTATCGTCCTCTTTCCTGCCTATTACGCACGCACTTGAAGATTGAGTAGAAATGGCGACATAATTGATGAAAATTCTTCACCGACATATCCTGCTCGCTCACATTGGTCCGTTTTTCTTTGGATTCTTCACGGTTATTTTCGTTTTCCTCTTGCAGTTTCTGACGCGCACGCTCGATCGCTTTGTCGGCAAAGGGCTTGATGTAACGGTGATTATCGAGTTGATTGTGCTCCAAATCGCGTGGATGGTGGTGCTCGCCGCGCCAATGGGCGTGTTAATCGCCTGTTTAATGGCGTTCGGGAAAATGACGAATGACTTGGAAATCACCGCCATGCGCGCCGGCGGCATTTCACTTTGGCGGTTGATGTATCCGGTTTTAATTGCAGGCGCAATTCTTACCGTCTTGGTCGAGCGATTCGGCAATGTGGTTTTGCCCGAAGCCAATCATCAAGCGAAAGTGTTGATGATTGACATTTCACGCAAAAAGCCTTCGTTTGGACTGCAAGAAAATGTGTTTTCAAATCTCATTTACGGCTACTCCATTTTAGCGCGAAAAACGAGCGAGACTACATCTGACATCGGCGGCGTAACCATTTACGACTATACCCGCCCCCAAAGCGAAACCGTTATCACGGCTGAAACCGGCAAGTTCGAATACTCGTCAGATTTTCGCTACCTCATCATGACGCTCTACGATGGCGAAATGCACGAGGTCGATAAAAACACACGCAAAGAATATCGGCGCGTCGAGTTTCAAAAGCACAAAATTTTGCTCGATGCGTCAGGCTTTGGCTTTCAACGCTCCGACGAAAGCGCAGTGAGCCGCGGCGACCGTGAACTTTCTGCTTCAACCATGCTCGGCATTTGTGATAGCCTGCAAGCCCAAATCGACGACAAGAAAGCCAAAATTGCCAAGGCAACCCTTGAGACTTGGGCAACGCTCTTTTCAGGCACGTCGCTTCGTGCAGATTCCCTCGTCTTAAATGTTACAAAACCAAATGCTCAACACGCGTCGAGCGATACGCTCTTTTACCTGCGCTCCATTCCGCCCTTTGAGCATACCTTTGTCGTGGATAGAGCCACCGCCCTCGCACGAAACCTACAAATGCAGACGAGCAACACGCTCTTTACAATTCGCAACGATTTAGAAATGCAGCGCAAGTATATGGTCGAGGTTCACAAGAAATTCTCAATTCCGTTTGCGTGCTTTTGCTTTGTGCTGGTGGGCGTGCCGCTGGGCGTATTGGCGAAGCGTGGCGGGTTCGGCATTGGCGCAGGACTTTCGCTAGCGTTCTTTTTGATGTATTGGGCATTTCTCATTAGCGGCGAAAAACTGGCAGATAGAGGCATTGTGCCGCCCTCCGTTGCCATGTGGGCGGGCAATGCGGTGCTGATTTTGATTGGCACGGGATTGTTTCTTGCCGTTTCGGGTACAAATTTTCGCTGGCTAACGGGCAGTGGACGGTAACAATGTGAATTTTCCACAATCTTATCCACAAACGTTGAAAACCAAACTCTTCAAAACGGTTGAAAAGCGCGTCCTAACGCTTCAAGCAAAACTTATTTTATCCACATTTGTGGGTTTCTTATTGATAACTTTGTGGATTATTCGGGGGTGGGTGTTGAGAACCGTAGTAAATCCCTACATCGTTGATGAAATACCCACGTCTTATCCACACTGTTCAAACTTGGTTGTGGAAAATTGGACGGGCGATTACGAGATTTTTGCCTTCGCAAAAGCCTTCGCTGAAAGCACGCATGCACAAACTGTCGTCTCCACGATGTATGAATCTGTTGCCAAACACCCACGCCTCAGGCAAGCCACACTGCTTAACGCTTGGAGCGCAGAACTCGATACTGCGTCGCTCGTTTTTTTCATCGTGCCGTTTCAAGAGCCGAAAACGCTTAACATTGCCAAAGCCGTCGTCGATTCCGCTCACAAGCGCGGCTGGAAAGAATTTTCGCTCGTTACCCGCGACATGCATTCGCGCCGCTCGCGCCTCTGCTACGAAAAATTCGCTAAGCCGCTCGGCATCACGGTGCATCTCTTGCCTTATGAGCGCGACTTCAATCACCAAAACTGGTTTGAATCCATAACAGGCTGGACGGTCGCTTTTCCCGAAATCGTCAAGCAACTTTATTACGACCTGTTTGTGTTGTAACTCCGACTAACTTCAAAACTCACATGCGTAAATTCCTTCTCGGCAGTTCGCTTTTCGTCACGCTCTTGGCGTCCATCATTTACACGGCTTGCGCCAAAAAAGAACCGTTCTCATTTGCCTCGCCGCAATACACGCTCTCATTTCCAAAAGACCATGCGGCGCACAACGATTTCCGAACCGAGTGGTGGTATTACACCGGTCATCTCAAAAGCGGCGAACGACAATTCGGCTACGAACTCACCTTCTTCCGAACGGCACTTGCGATTGAAGAAGCAGACGCCACACGAAAACAAATCTACTTTGCACACTTTGCGATTACGGACGAATCCAACAAGAAATTTTACCATACCGAACGGCAGTCGCGTGGCAACTTCGGCGACGCAGGCGCGTCGGAACAGTATTACAAAACCTTCATCGGAAATTGGTCGGCGCAAGATTTAGGACGCTACCAACTCGTTCAAGCCGAAACGGATTCCTTTGCCCTCGCGCTCATTCTTGAACCCACAAAGCCGCCCGTTCTGCAAGGCGAAAACGGCTACAGCCGAAAAGGGCGCGACCCGAAAAATGCGTCAATGTATTATTCCTATACTCGCCTGAAATCTGTTGGGGCACTCACCTTGAATGGCACGCGCTACACGGTCGAGGGCGAAAGTTGGAAAGACCACGAATTTGGAACTTCGCAAATCGAGGAAAACGTCGCAGGGTGGGATTGGTTCTCGATTCAACTTTCTGATACAACGGAACTCATGGTCTATAACCTTCGGCTCAACGACGGCAGTAACAGCCCATTTGCAAGCGGCACATTTGTCTCAAAAGATGGCACAAGCGAAAAACTTTCCGCAGGTGATTTTAAGATTGAAGTTCAGAGACGTTACACGTCCAAAAAATCAGGCGCAGAATATCCTGTTAAATGGACGATTTCCGTTCCGAAACTTTCGATGTCGCTCAATGTGGAAGCCACCGTCGAAGACCAAGAACTCTTGACGGAAGAATCCACGCGCATCACCTATTGGGAAGGAAGCACGTTGGTTTCAGGCACGAAGGCAGGCGTGCCGATTTCAGGAAAAGGCTACACGGAAATGACAGGCTACGCCAAGAGAATCACGGCGTTTTAGAGAAAGAATATCAAAAAACTTCGCGAATAGCTTTGTAAGTGCCGACGTGCGCTTCAACGGTAAGGTCAATCGGCTTGGCGTAGCCGCCGCCGAGCGCAAGCGAAACAGGAATGCCGTGTGCACGACAGGCTTTCAGCACAAGTCGGTCGCGTTCTTGAAGTCCCTCGTGGGTAAGCGCAAGGCGTCCGAGTGCATCTTCTTTGAGCGGGTCGACGCCGGCTTGATAGAGCACAATATCGGGCTTGAAAGCAAAGACTTTCGGAAGATAATCTTTCAAGAGCGAGAGAAAGTCTTTATCGCTGGTGCCGTCGGGCAGGTCGAGGTCAATCGTGGACGGCACTTTTCGGAAGGGGTAATTTTTTGCGCCGTGCATGCTGAAAATGAACACGTCGTCTCTGCCGCCAAGAATTGCTGAGTTGCCGTTTCCCTGATGCACATCTAAATCGATAATCGCAACGCGCTGAACTTTGTGGACAGCACGGAGATAATTGGTAACGACGGCTAAGTCGTTGAACACGCAGTAGCCTTCCCCTGAATCGGCAAAGGCGTGATGCGTGCCGCCCGCCAAGTTTCCTGAAACGCCGTTTCGCAAGGCTTCTTCTGCCGCCGCCAGTGCGCCGCCAACCGTGGCAAGCGAACGCTCTACAAGTGCCGCACTATAAGGAAATCCAATTTTGCGAATTTGAAAGTCGCTCAGTGTGCCGTTAAGAACGGCTTCGACATACTCGCGTGTGTGCGCCATCATCAAAGTTTCGGGGGAGGGCATGGGCGGTTCGAGAAGGTGGTTATCACGCACAACGCCGTGCTTGAGCAAAGCAAGGCGAATGAGCCGATATTTTTCCATCGGGAAACGATGCCCATCGGGTAACGGAATCGTGTAATGGTCGGAATAAAAAACTTTCATTCCTTGTCGGCACGGTCAATGCGTTGAGAGAAACTTCATCGGAAGTGAATCCGAGTGGTCAACCGCGTTTTGCTTTTGCACGTTTGTAGAGGTGAATGTATTTGCGTGCGGAGTTTGTCCAAGAGAAATCCTTCATCATGCCGTTTTGCTGAATGCGTCGCCAGAGCGGTTTGTTGTGATAGGCTTCAATGGCGCGATGAACGGCGTGAGAGAGGGCGAAGCCGCTCGGCTCGTTGAAGGAAAAGCCGTTGCCAATAAATTCGCCTTTGTAGGCGTATTCGTCCCAATCTTGGACGGTGTCGGCAAGTCCGCCTGTTTTATGCACAATCGGCACGGTGCCGTAGCGCAGGCTATACATTTGGTTCAAGCCGCACGGCTCGTAGTGCGAGGGCATGAGGAACATATCGGAGCCTGCTTCAATCAAGTGCGAGAGTTCAGTATTAAAGCCGATATATGTCCAAACCTTGTGCGGAAACTCGTGTGCCATCCAAGTAAAAAGGTTCTCGAAACGGTCTTCGCCGCTTCCCAGAATGACCCATTGCGCGTTTTTTTGCATGAGCCAGTGGACTTCTTTCTCGATGAGGTCGAAGCCTTTTTGTGAAACCATGCGCGAGACGATGCCGATGAGCGGAATGTTGGGATTGTAGTTGATGGTAGTTTGGTCGAGCAGAAAGCGTTTGTTTTTCTCTTTGCCGTCGAGGTTTTCAATGGAAAAATGGAAGGGAATGAACTTATCGGTTTGCGGATTCCAGACCTCATCGTCGATGCCGTTGAGAATGCCGAAGAGGTCGCCATTGCGCCAGTTGAGCACGACGTCCATACCGTTGCCGTATTGAGGGGTCAGAATTTCGCGCGCATATGTTTCGCTCACGGTGGTGAGCAAATCGGCAGTGGCTAAGCCTGTTTTAAGAAAGTTAACGCCGCCGCCCCATTCGGCGAGTCCGCCTTTATCGAGATGCTCTTTTCGCAATTCAGCGCGAATGCCCGCGTCGCGTGAAAACCAGCCTTGATAGGCGATGTTATGAATCGAGAGCATCGTTGCGGTGTGTTCAAAGAGCCTATCCCAGCCGTAGTTGTCGCGCAAAAGGAGCGGGAGCAGTCCGGTTTGCCAGTCGTTGCAATGAATCACATCGGGCTTCCACTGCAAGCGTTGCAAGGCTTCAATAACCGATTTTTGAAACAAGGTGAACCGCTCGTCTTCGTCCCAATCCGAAGTGTAAATGCGAGCGCGATGAAAGTAATGCGGGCAATCAATGAAATAGACCTCAACGTCGCTGTCGGGAAGTTTGGATTTAAGCACGTGAACGGTTCGCGGGAATCCGCCAACGCGCACTTGCATTTCGCCGATGGAAAGGTCGAGCCGCATGGGATATTGAGACTCGTTGATGACGGAGTATTTGGGAAGAAACACTTTGACCGTGCAACCCAATTTGGCAAGGGCTTTGGGAAGCGAGCCGATGACGTCGGAAAGCCCACCGGTTTTCGCAAACGGAGCACATTCGGAAGCGGCTATCGCAATGTTCATCGATGAATGGTTTTTGTGAAACTGCGAAACAAACGTCTTTAGGTAAGATACGCTGAAAAGTGCTTGATAAGGTCTAAGACGCCTTCGCCGCTTTGTGCGGATACGTCGTCAATGAACTCGTAGTTTGAAAAGAACGCTTCGGAAGTTTTGCGCGAGAGTTCTCGCTCCGATTTCTTTTTGAGTTTATCGATTTTGGTGCGCACAAGCGCAAATCGCCTGCCGTAAAAATACAGAAACTCTGCCATCTGTTTGTCATTTTCTAAATCGGGGTGGCGTGCGTCAATCAGGAGCAAACAGAGTTTCAACTGCGGGCGATTCTGCAAATAGGCTTCCAGCAATAGTTTCCATTTATCCTGTTCCGCCTTTGAAACTTTGGCGTAGCCGTAGCCGGGCAAATCAACAAAATAAAATTTTTGATTGATGCGAAAGTAGTTGATTTCACGCGTCTTGCCGGGCGTTGCGCTCGTGTAAGCCAATTTTTTTTTCATGAGTGCGTTCAGAAGCGACGACTTGCCGACATTGGAGCGACCAACAAAGGCAATTTCAGGAAAATTATCTTTCGGCAAATCCTCAATCTTCACCACGCTCTTAACAAATTCCGCCGATGTAATTTTCATCTGCTTTCGCTGAAAAATTTGAGGTAAGGTTACATACCGCAACTGCAAAAGAAGAGCAACTCCGTGCGTTTCTCGTGAAGGTGATAAATCGAGGTTTGTGAGCCTTCTTTCGTGCGAGAGCGAACGACGAGTTCCATCTTGCCGTCGCCGTTGATGTCCATAATCCCTGTCAACTTGTGCGAGATAGGAAGGTTGTAGTTCCCGTCGTTGAGATAGAAGTTAGACGAAATGAACAAAATCTCTTTGCCACGCTTAACGAACACCATCGAGTATTCCCCTGCTTTGGAACTTTCCTGAACGTCGTTTTCGAAGTAGCGCGCCGAGACGATATACTCGTTCTTGCGGTCGCCGTCTAAGTCGACGCTATAAGCCTCAATCTTACCGATTTTCGGTTTCACGATGCCATAATCTTTCGCAAGTTTCTTGACGGTTGAAGCGAAAATTGCACTTGATACAAGTTTCGGAAGACGCGGAAGCGCGTTCCAATCGCCGCCAAGAGCAATTACGCCTTCAATCGGCGGCGAAAACGTGATGCGCCAATTTTCAGCGCAAGGCACAGGTGCAGAGACGGGCGCAGTGCCAACGCATTTTCCGGCAAAGCCGTTTAGCGTATAAATCCGATACACTTCGTCGCCCGTTAAGCGTAGTGCCGCTTCGGCGTCGCTCAAACGCACGCCATCTTGCAGTCCGCCCATCAAGCAGTTTCCATCAAGCAGGCTGACGATAGGATAAATGGAGCGTTGCGGTGCATTGTCGCCTTCTCCTGAATTTTGAGCAAGGCTGTCGTGGGCGAAAAAAAACGCGATGAAAACGGCGCAAATGGTTCTCATTATCAAGTGCAGTGATAAAATTGAAAAGCCTTACGATGCGGTAAGGCTTTCATAAGATAAAACATCACCGATTCAGTTGCTAAAAAATCAGTTGGCGTTTTTGATTTCTTCGCCGAAGAGTTCAGGGAGCGAAAGTTTCTTGACTTTGCCGAGTTTTTCTAACACCTTCATGTCCAAAGCCGCCTCGTTGCCAATCACCAAAAATACATACTTGCGATTTTGATAATGCTTTGCATGAAAATCTTTGAGTTCAGCCAGCGTGAGCGTCTTTGACTTCTCATAAACATCACGGCGAAGGTCGTAGTCAAGTCCCATCTTTTTAGCCGCTTCGTATTGATAGAGGACACCGGCTTTGGTGATGCGCTCGGTTTGCAGTTGAGAGATAACCGATGCGCGCGCTGAATTGAAAAGCGGCTCGGCTTCGGGCATTTTATTGTTGAGTTCCATCATGCCGTCGACGGCTTCTTTGAGTTTATCGGCTTGCGCGCCGATATAGCAAACAACATAGTGTGAGCGGTCTTTGCGGTTCGGCGTTTGAAAGTAGGCGAAAGTCGAATACGCCAGCGCGCGCGATTCGCGAAGCTCTTGAAACACGACGCTCGACATGCCCGCGCCGTAATACTCATTGAAAAAGCGTGACGTGACTGCAAGTTCGGGGTTATACGGTGCGTCTTTCGCCAAGAATAAAATTTCCGCCTGCTTCATATCGTAATCCACATAATAAACTTGGTTCTCGTTAATCGGAAGCTCGGGAAATTGCTTCGCCGCTAAAACAGGCTGGCGCGTGTCGGGCGCACGATGCAGGCGATTCAGGGTTTCCACTAAATTTTCTTTGGACATTGGTCCATAAAACAGAACGCGATGCTCATAACGGTTCAGTGATTGAATGAGCGCGATAAGTTCTTCGGGCGAAAGGGCTTTGAGTTCTGATTCAGAAAGAATGTGCGTGAAAGGTGATTCCTTTCCATACTTGGCGTAGCTTGCCATCGCACGATTGAGAATAATGCCTTTATTCAATTTTTGATTGGCGCGAGATTTCAAAATGTCTTGCACCAAGTTGGCAAGTGCGGTGGGGTTAGGCTGTGCGTCGGCAAGTAGCGATTCAAAAAGGTCGAGGGCTTTGGCAAAATTTTCTTGCAATCCCGAAAGGCGCACATACACTTCATCTTCCGATGCGGAAACCGAAAACGAACAGCCGAGTTTGTAGAACTCTTCCTTGATTTGATTCGGCGTAAGTTTGCTTGTGCCGAGATATTCCAAATAAGGCAAGGCGACGGCGAGTTTCTTTTCTGCCGCTGTTCCCATATCTAAAATATAACTCATCTCGAAGAGGTCATTCTCTTCGTTGCGCTTGTAGTGCACAGGAACGCCGTTCCGCAAAGCGGTTTCTTCAATATCTTTTTTGAAGTCAAGAAAAACAGGCTCAACGGGCGCGGCAGGCTTTTCAAGAATGTTCTTCACAAAAGGCGACATCGCCTCGCGATTGACTTGAACCGGTGTAATCGGTGGCTTGGTTACCTTTTGAACGGTGGTATCCACGCCTGTTCGCTTGTAGACGACCACGTAATTGTTCCGATAGTGCTTCTTCGCAAAATCCATCACCTCTTTCTTCGTGATTTTAGAAAGGCGGTCAATCTGCGCGACATAATCTTTCCACTCTTGAAACGTTACGAATGCCGTAACAAAGGCACTTGCACGGGCGGCGTTAGATTCATATTGCTTGGTGAGTTGCAACTTCAAATTGGTGATGGTTGCTTGCAAGAGCCAATCGGGAAAATTCCCCTTTTTGAGATTTTCAATTTCGGCAAGAATCAGCGATTGAACTTCCTCGAGCGATTGCCCTTGGCGCGGCTGTCCTCTGAATTGATGAACGGAATAATCCTGCATGGCTGTAACACCAGAGCTCGCATTTAACACCTTCTGACTTTGATTGAGATTGAGGTCGATAAGCCCTGCCGTTCCGTTGGAAAGAAGCATATCGCACATGGTAACCATGTCGGCGTCTCTTGTGCCGACGCCCGCAAAGCGATAGCCGAATGTAACCGATTCAGCATCAGGTCCATAGACATTGCGCACAATCGGCGCGCGAAGTTCTGACTCTTTGACAGGAGTGAACTTCGGCACGTCTTTCGGTTTGAATCCGCCGAACTTGGCGTCAATTAAGCGAATGGCTTCATCAGGATTGAAATCGCCTGAAAGGCAAATTGCCATGTTGTTCGGCACATAGTAGGTGTTGTAGTAATCAATGACGGCTTGAATGGAAGGATTTTTGAGATGCTCAATCGTGCCGATGGTGGTTTGTGTGCCGTATTGATGTTTTTGGAAAAGGTTGGCGAAGAGTTCATAGAAAACTTTGCGTTGGTCGCTATCGAGTGTGCGATTTTTCTCTTCATAAACGACTTCGAGTTCGGTGTGGAAGAGCCGCATAACAGGGTTGCGGTATCGCTCGGCTTCGACCTCCAACCATTTTTCTAACTGATTCGAGGGAATATCATTGACATAGACCGTTTGCTCAACCCAAGTGTAAGCATTCGTGCCTTTCGCGCCCATTGAGGCAACCATTTTATCATATTCATTTGCAATGGCAAATTTTGAGGCGAGGAACGAGAGGCTGTCGATTTGTCGATAAATTTCAGCGCGTTTGGCGTCGTCGGTTGTGCGCTTGTAAATGTCGTAAAGGCGAATGACTTGGTCGAGATAAAATTTCTCTTGTGCCGCGTCGGTGGTGCCGAATTTGTCAGTGCCTTTGAAGAGCATGTGCTCGAGGTAGTGCGCAAGTCCTGTGGCGTCGGCGGGGTCGTGTTTGCTTCCAGCGCGGACAGCGATATAGGTCTGAATGCGCGGTTCATCTTTGTAGACGGTCATGTAGACTTTCAGACCATTTTTCAGGGTGTAAATGCGTGCTTTCAGGGGGTCGTTGGGAACGGTTTCATATTTGTAGTCATTGGCAAGTGCGCCAATAGAAACAAAGAGCAAGAGAACAAGTGATGAAATAAGACGTTGCATAGCCGAGTGAAGTTGTGATTAAAAAGAAATGTGAAACTATTGAATCGCGCCCCGATTACAAAAATTTACGAGCGTTGAAAGGTATGCGCAATGAACGCAAGCGATGTTTCAAGGAATTTGTATTTTTGCGCTTCTATTCATCTGACTGAAAATTCAATATGACAGTTTACAAGTTGTTTGCTCTATGGCTCATTTGTCTGGCGTTAGGTATGGGATGCGCGCCGAAATCGTCGTTGCCGAAAGTAGGGTATGCACAAATGTTCGTCGATGCCACGCTCGACAAAGCCAAGCAAGGTTTTTACGACGCGCTCAAAGAGGCTGGATTTGAAAACGGCAAGAACATCGAGATTATCGAGCGTAACGCGCAAGGCGACAATGCGACGCTCAATCAAGCCATAGAGTATTTCATTTCGGAAAAAGTCGCGCTGATTGCGACCAATCCAACCATTTCAACGATAGCCGCCGTGCAGCGCACCAAAGAAATTCCAATTTGCATGATGGTTGCTCCGCGTCCTGACTTAGCAGGCTTGACGGACGAGAACGGCAACGCGCCGCAAAATCTTTCAGGCACTTATGAAACGCTCGCTTACATCGACACCAGCGTCGCGCTCATCAAGCAAGTGTTTCCAAATGCCAAGCGTGTCGGCACAATTTACAACAGTAGCGAACCGAACGCCGTCAATGCAGTGGCGCGATTGCGCAAAACCTGTGAGCAATTAGGATTAACACTGGTTGAAGCAGGTGCGGTTGCCTCAAATGAATCGCAACAAGTCGCGCTCTCACTGCTTGGGCGCAACATCGATGTCTTTTTTGCACTTCCCGACAACATTATTTTTTCAAGCTTCGAGACCATTTATCAAACCCTCACGCCGAAGAAAATCGCGATTGTTTCCAGCGAAGCGGGCTTGGTCGAGCGCGGCGCGCTGATGGCTTACGGCGCAGATTTTTACATGTGGGGCAAACAAGCAGGCGAAAAAGCCGTGCGAATTTTGAAAGGCGAAAAGAATGTGCTACCCGACGAAGTCAAACTCCGCAAACGCATTTACAACGAAAAAACATTGCAGGAACTTGGGCTATCCGTTCCAAACGGCTTTGAGAAATCATAACATCGCGTATTTCTCGACGCAAATTCCTTACCTTTGAGCAAGAAATGAGTTGTTCAATGAAAAAGAAGTAAGGAGTTGGAAGTATGTTTTTGTTCTATTTTAATCAATCAGCGATGGCAGGCGAAAGAAAAGTTCTTACCGAAGATACCATAGGCAATTTGCCTTCACTGCGCTACGATGCTTATTACCATCAAATGCCTGATGGGACAGTCAAACAAATTAACCCCTTCACAGGCTTGGAAGTCTGGGCAGTGCCTGGGCGCGGCAATAAACCTATCGACAACGAAATTCCGAAAACGGCGAAGCCACTCGCGCTTAAAGAAAAAGAAGATATTTGCTCGTTTTGTGAAACGCGCTACTTTGAAACGCCGCCCGAAAAAGCCCGTGTGGTGCGCGAAGCAAGCACTTGGCACACACACTACCAACTGCCCGCATCGCAATACTTCAACACCAAAGCCGAATTTCGTCGCACTGGAAATCTCTTCGAAATCGTCTCGCTCGACTACTGGCGCAAGAACTACAATTTCCGAATGACGAAAAAGCAGTTGGAATGGAAGGAGCGATACCTCTCTGAAACTGACGGCTTGAAGCATGTCTTGAATGTGATTGATTTCAAACTCTCGCGCTCTGGCAAAACGGCGGAAGAAATCGCAACCATGAGCGTCGACGAAAAACTGCAAATGGCAGATGCCTTCTTCGGCGGAAGCCATGAGCTCATCATCGGCTCGCGGCACTATAAGCCCAACGCACAATACGACTGCGAACTCTTCAGTTCAGGAGAAATGACGCCCGAAGAACATTACCAATACTTCCTTGCAACCATCGACGCGCTCAAAGATATTTACACGAACAACCGCTATGTGCGTTATGTGAGCGTGTTCCAAAATTGGCTCAAACCCGCAGGGGCTTCGTTTGACCATATTCACAAACAACTGGTGGGATTGGATTCGTGGTCTATCTCGATTGAATCGCAAATTCAAATGGTGCGCAAAAGCCCAAACATCTTCAACGAGTATGGTCCGAACATGGCGGCGCACTACAACTTGATTTTCGCTGAAAACGATTACGCGATTGCTTACGCCTCTATTGGGCAACGCTACCCAACGCTCGCGATTTACTCGAAGTCGATTCACTCACGACCGCAGGAGCACAAACCCGAAGAAATTAAAGGCGTCAGCGATTTGGTTCACGCGTGCCATGTGGCGATGGGCAGTCAAATCTCATGCAACGAAGAGTGGTATTATACGCCGATTGACTCCGTCTATAACATGCCTTGGAAAGTGCTCATTAAGTGGCGCATTAACATTCCCGCAGGCTTTGAGGGGAACACCAGCATTTACATCAATCCTGTTAGTCCCATTCAACTGCGTGACAAAATGGTGCCGCGCCTCTACGAAGTGCGCAATCAAGGCTTAATTGCAAAAGGCATCTCAATCGCCGAGGAGTGTGCCTGCAAACCAAATCCACTTCAGTATTATTTGCGCTAATCGTGAATCCTATTGTCATACTCGCGGGCGTAGGGCTTTGGAGCGCGCTCTACGAAGAAATGAAGCGCAACCTTGCACCTCTCGTGCCGCTTGAAAACATTTTCATTGTTCCAATCACCACGCTGGATTGGATTGGCTTTCCGCCGTCGCCCGAACGCTCGACCAATCGCGTGATGAAACGGCTTCACGAAACGCTTGCGCAAGTTGAAGCGCGCTTCCCAAATGAACCCATTACAGTGATTGCTCATAGCGGTGGCGGCACCGTTGCGCTGATTTACATGCTCGGCAAACCATTTCACGGCGACGCTTATTCCAACAAGAGCATTCACAAACTCATCACGCTCGGCACGCCTTTTCGAAGCATCGAGCGATACGCCAAATTGAAAATGGATTTCATCGCCAAGCATCTCGAGCCCAATTTCTTTGAACAAGTCGAGGTTGTTTCCGTTGCAAGTTCGTTCCGAAAAGGCAAGCAAGACGGCTCACTGCAAGAGCGTATGGCATTTGAATTTTATCGCAACACCTTCGGCGACGGCAATTCAGACGGCGACGGCATTGTGCCCATCGAGGCTTGCCATCTCAATGGCGCAAAACACATTGTCATTGATAGGGTTGAACATCTGCCTGCACCGTTTGCAAATTGGTATGGCGCAAAGTCCGCTGTCGAGCAATGGCAGTCGTTGCTTCTTCCAACACCCGCCCATCAATTTAGTTAAGAGACGCTCTTGAAAAACTGGTCGACACGCTTCGCACAATTTCGTGGTTTTGAAAACTTTCTGACGCTGATTGTTCCAAAAGCCTTCGGGCTCATTGCAAATGTGGCGAGTTCGCTCTTAATTGTGCGCGGGTTGAGCGTTGATGATGTCGGCGGCTATACCCTCATTTTTGGATACTACATGCTCATGCTCGTGCTGTCAGATTTAGGCATCAATCAAACCGTTCTGCGCTATGCGGCAAAAATTGCCTCGCACGAAGAAGAACATACAGCGTTGATGAATTGGGGCGTGCGTTTGAAATTCATTTCCCTCTGTTCGTTTGTGTTGCTTTTTCTCTTGCTTGCGCCCGTCGTAGCCGAAGTCTGGGGAAGCGCGTCGCTTGCACCGCTCATGCAGTTGGCTCTTCTGACAGGCTTTGCAAGTTCAATGCTCGCCATGCCGATTGTTTATTTTCAATCCAAACAAACTTTCAAGCAAGCAGGGTTGCTGATTGCAATGCAATCGCTGTTTAACTTCTTGCCACTGTTATTGTTGCAGGTTATCGGGGCGTGGTCGCTGGTGGCGGTGGTCATATCAGGGGTCGTAAGTTCGGTCTTGGTTTTAATCGTCGGCTTAATGATGATGCCGAAAAAGACTTATTGGAATCTCAACACGTTCAAAGCGTGCATTGCAGAGCCAAAGTCATTTTTTCTTTCGCCGTTCAAGCGCGAGTTCAGTAGCGACACCGAGTTTCTTTCGCCAACGCAGTATCTGCTGTTTATTATGCCCGCAGGACTGCTCTTCGCACTTGCCTCGCGTGTTGATATATGGCTGATGGGATACTTTTTAACGAAACCTGAAATCGGCGTTTATGGCATGGCGCAGCGCGTGGCTTTGCCGCTCGTGGCAATTCAAGAATCGGTTGACGGCACAATCTCGCCAGCCGCGTCCGCAATCAAGGCGCGTGAGCAGGTCGGAAGTTTTTTGAAAGCGTCGCTGAAAACCGTCGTTGGTGTTGGGGCTATCGGGTTAGGTTATGCGCTGTTTGTGCCGCAAGTGATTCCGTTTTTGTTTGGAGAAGCCTATCGGAGCGGCATTTGGCTGACAAGCCTCTTGTGCGTGCGCTTTATCGTTGCAATCGTTGCCTCGCCGTTCACTTGGCTTGCCTACAATTTTGATTATGCCAAAGTGCAGTGGGTGGTTCGAGTGGCTCAACTGCTGGCAATCGTCGCGCTTAACTTGCTATTGCTTTCAAGTTGGGGCACTTTCGCAGCTGCAACCGCGTGGGTTGTGTTTGAACTAATTGGCATTACAAGTGCCGCAGGATTTTTATTTTTCTCACTTCGTAAGCAACCTGATTCAATACTGAAATAGCATGCTTGAAGCATTACATAATCTTTCTATCGAATACTTTCTTCGGCTCGAACAAGAAGTCTTAAGTGCAGGCGACTCGCTACTCGATGTCGGTTGCGGTGCGAATTCACCGATTCGAACCTTCTCAAAGAAAATTAAATATGCCGTTGGCGTAGATGGCTTTTTGCCATCGATTGAGAAAAGCCGCGCCAATCAAATTCATCACGATTACAAACAGGCAAATCTGCTCGAAATTGATACCATCTTTGAGCCGAAGTCCTTCGACGTGGTGCTGGCGTCAGATGTGGTCGAGCACTTCGCGAAAGAAGACGGGTTGAAGTTGATAGAGAAGATGGAAAAAATCGCACGCAAAAAAGTGATTGTCTTCACGCCAAATGGATTTCAACCACAAGGCGAGTTTGATAACAACGTCTATCAACTGCATCGCTCAGGCTGGACGGTTGAGGAAATGGAGTCGCTCGGCTTCAAGGTTGTCGGCATGATGGGCTTCAAACCACTGCGCGGCGAATTTGGCGAAGTGAGGTGGAAGCCAAAACTCTTCTGGCATCGCGTTTCTGTCTTGACGCAACCCTTCGTCCGAAATCGCCCATCGTTAGCTTATCACCTGATGTGCATCAAAACATTGTGAGTCAAGCCAATCCGCTTCGTGCCGCCGTCTTACTGCTCAACTGGAACGGTTGGCACGATACGCTCGAGTGCTTAGAGAGCCTTCGCTCACTTGACTATCCAAATGTCCAAATCATTCTTTGCGACAACGGCTCTTCGGATAATTCGCTTCAACACTTTGTGGCGTGGGCGCAGCAGCATGCGGTTTCATATCGCACGCTCTTGCGCCACGACGCTGAACACACGACCAACACCGTCCACGAAAAACTTATCATCATTGAAAACGGCGAGAACTTAGGCTTTGCAGGCGGAAACAATGTCGGACTGCGCTTCGCTCGCACCCAAGCCTTTGAATATATCTGGCTCTTGAACACCGACACGACCGTCAAGCCTGACGCCCTCACGAAACTCATTGCCGAAGTTGAAGCCAATCCGAAAATTGGCATGTGCGGCTCGACGCTCCTCTATTACCACGCACCCGACACCGTTCAAACGCTATGCGGCGGCAGAATCAATCGGCGCACGGGCGAACCGCAGCACATCGGCGCATTTCAAAAATTCCAACAACCAATTTCACAAGCAGAAGTTTTGAAACAGTTGGATTACGTGATGGGCGCATCAATGCTCATCTCGCGCAAGTTTTTGGAAGAAATCGGATTGATGGAAGAGCGATATTTTCTTTACTACGAAGAAATTGACTGGGCAGAACGCGCCAAAGGCAAGTTCGAACTTGGCTACGCGCCCGAAAGCATCGTCTATCACAAAGAAGGGCGAAGCGTCGGCAATCAGCCTAAAACCTATACGCCCACGTCGGTCTATTACATGACGCGAAGTCGTGTGATGTTTATGCGAAAGTTTTTTCCAAAACAGTTGCCGCGCGTTTATGCACGACTGTTCATTTCCGTTGTGGGACAAATCGCGAGAGGAAATTGGAAAAGAGCCGTTGCAATGGTCAAAGGGCTACTGAACGCTTGAAACAAGTTGAAGTACTTGCTCGGCAATGCGCTTCCACGAGGCTTCGGCTTGACGCGCTTTAATGCCATCGGCGAAGAGGTTGGGCGTAATTTGTTGCGTAGAGAGTGCCACGAAGAAATCTTCCCAAGTCGGAAATTCTTTTGAGGGAATTAAAACGCCGTCGCGCATGTGCGTAATGAGCGAAGAGAAAGCGGGCGTTGCCGAAGCCACAACGGGCACGCCATAAGTTCGCGCCCACTGCAAAACGCCACTTGCCGCAATAACGGGCGGCGCGTCGTAAGGCAAGGCTAAAAAATCCATCTCGTTCAAAAAGGTTGGCAAATCTTCGTCAGGCAGAAAATCGCCAAAGCAAATTTTATGAGTGAGTTTAGCTTGTTGGACTTTATGCTGTTGCGTGTTGAGGTAATTCAGATACGGCTCGGTTGCGCGCCCGCGAATGTGGATATTCGGAATGTGTTCGTCTTGTTGTTTTTCATTCAGCGAAATGGCGGCGTCGATGAGCAAGTGCAGACCTTTATTCGGCGTGATGAATCCAAAGAAGCCAAGTCGTAGAGGCGTGTGAGGTGCAGAGGCGCGTTCAGGGAGGGGATTATCAAGGTAGAGCACGTGCGGAAGGAAATGCAACGTTGTGCGGCGGCGAAGCAATCGCTGAAGTCGCTCGTTAAGTTGGTCGCGTCCAACGGTGGTGAGGCATAAAAATTCATCATCGTCTTTCAATGCTTGCTGCAAAATGAGCGGCTCAAAAGTGAGGTTGAACGCACGCCGAAACGCACGTCGCCAAAACGATGTGCCAAAACGCTCGAGCCACGCAAAGGGCGAATGCACAAATCGCGGCGCATCGTGAATGGTGATGAATCGCTTAAAGTCAGGGCGCAGTTGCTTTTGAAGACGCAAGGCGCGAAAGGTCTCGCCTTCATTGACGCCAAGTTCCGCCCAAACAATCGCATGCGGCGGAAACGAAGCCAAGCGACGGATAAATTCGTCAGCATCAACGCGCGTCAACGCCAACGAACGAGCATATTTTGAAAGCGCGGCATGAAGCGTATCGGCGTAAGAGGCTATGCCTGTGCGATGTGCATCTTTCGGCGCAAGGTGAATGAATGGAATTTGCGGCACGTTTTTCAGGTCAGAAAACTCACTTATTTTTCAAACTTACAACAAAACTTAATTTCTCAATTGCTTCGCATCTATCTCATCTTTTGTGTCGGCTTGTTATGCCTTTCGTCGGCTGTGCAAGCGCAATCGCTGACGCAAGTTTCACAAGGCGGCGTCTATCTTGAACTCAATCACTGGATTTACGACTTTCTTCAACGCCAATACATCAAAGGCAATTTGAAGCAAGTTTATCTTGATGCGCGTCCTGTGGCGCGTGTGGAACTGGCGAAGTATGTTGCTGAACTTGCCGAAAATCGAAATCGCTTGAATCCTGTTGAGCGTGAGCAGGTGAATTTCTGTTTGCGCGAGTTCAGCGATGAACTACGGCGATTGAACATCAAAGATATTCCAACGCCTGATGCCTTTTACAAAACGGAAATCGAGCGCGTGCTTTCGCCTGTGCAGTCGCTTGTTCCAAGTTTCACCTTTGAAAATGGTCGCAATCTTCTTGCGGTGGACACCGACGAGTTTACCGCGAATTTTGACTTCGTCGCAGGAAGCACATTTCAGCGCGGCAGGTTGGATTCGTCCGACTTCCAACGCGAAGACCGCCTCACCAACGGGGCAATGGTTTGGGGCAGAATCGGCGAGCGGGTGGATTATTACATCAACATTCGCGACAATGCCTTGCGCACCAACAGTGCTTTTCCGAGCGAAGTTTTCGCGCTTCCGCGCTACGGCTTTGCGCTCAGCCGTCAGTTTGGATTTGCTTATCACGATGAAGCCGTCGCATACCTCAAAGTCTCAACAAACTACTTTGAAATCGCCTACGGAAAACTCTCAAACCAATGGGGCGCAGGCGCAACGGGCAGTCTGGTGCTTTCCGATTACGCCACATCATACAATCAACTCTTGCTTCGGCTCAAAATTTGGAAACTCAAATACACGAGCATTTTTGCCGAACT
>CALGMC010000036.1 GCA_937959145.1 uncultured Chlorobiales bacterium | reverse complement strand
GTCTCTTTGATTACGCCCGAACCCGATAAAGCCTTGCAAGACTTCGTTTATAGCGTTCGCTTCCCGAAAGGTGCGGCGCAAGGCAAAGAAGTCGAATCTATCGGCGGCGCGGCATAATTTTTTTCGCAATTCCCTCCTCTTCACAAGAGAGGAGGGAGATTTTTTCTGTCCCAATTAACTTAGTCCTGTAAATCAACAAACAACAAAACCTTTTTGGAGGAAAACCAATGAGAATCTTGCGAACAGTATTCGCACTTTTGGTTGCAATTTCGGCAATCAGCAACACGCTCTTCGGGCAAGGTATGGAGAAATATGGCGGCGGTGCTCGCGTCAACCTCAACGAAGACAAATCTCACTACATTCGCTTCATCACTTGGGCGCAAATCTGGGCACGCTACCAACAAATGAACCCCGGCTCAACCGTGAACAGCAACCCCACGACAACTGCTACTGACGTCGGCTTGCGACGCGGTCGTTTCCTCGCTTACGGCTCGTTTGGCTCAGGCTCGCTCTTTATGTTCCACATCGGCATTAACAACCAAACATGGCTTGGTGGCGGCGCGCCAGGCGAAGGAACAGGACCTGCCAAAAAGCCACAAGTCTTCATTCACGATATTTGGTATGAGCAAAAACTTGTGAATAAAGCTCTTTATCTCGGCTTTGGCTTGCACTATTGGTGGGGCATTGCTCGCGAAGCCAACGCCAGCACGCTCAACTTCCTTGCGCTCGACGCACCCATCTTCAACTGGCCACTCATTGAAGCCACCGACCAATTCGCCCGCCAATACGGGATGTATATCAAAGGGCAACTCTTTGAAGGCGAATTTGGTCGCTTAGACTATCGCGCCCATATCAACAAGCCGTTTAAGCCGGGTGCGGGACTTTCCTTGGGCGGCGCGCAAGGTAGCCCATCAGGTGCCGCCACTCCTACCACGAACATTCAAGCCAATTTCAACCCGTTCAACAATACGCTCTCCTATGGTGCCTACCTAACTTGGCAATTTTTGGATAACGAGCCCGACGTGCTTCCGTTTGAAGTCGGAACCTACTTAGGCACGAAGCGCGTCTTTGATATTGGCTTTGGCTTTTATTACCACCCCAAAGGAAGTGCGACCACAACAAACGGCACGATTGCGGGCAATACGCGCGTTCGTCGCGACTCCATTACAACCTACGACCAACTCTTGCTCGGTTTCGATGTGTTCCTCGACCTACCTTTTGGCGAAGGCGACAACAAGAGTGCATGGACGCTTTACTCTGTGCTTTACAAATATGACTTCGGTCCAAACTACATTCGCAACATTGCCATTATGCCGACGGCTGGCGTGAACCCAGCCGTCCCTGCCGCTCGGCGTGCGCTCAATGGCGTCGGTGCAGGGTATCCAACTTTGGGCACGGGCATTGTCTTCCGCACGGAAACCGGCTATTTGCTCTCCAAAAACATCTTCAACTACGGCGGCAGGTTGCAACCCTTCGCCACCTTCAACTACCTTGGCTTTGACCGCTTAGCCGACAAAGGTATTCTGTGGGAAGTTGGCGCAAACTATCTCATCGAAGGTCACCATGCGAAATACAGCGCAATGTGGCGCCAGCGTCCTGTTTATCGCACCACCGATGCGGCTGGAAATTGGCTCTTAGACCCCGACGGCGGAAGCAAGGGCGAGCTCATTTTCCAAGCGATGGTGTATTTCTAAAATTCGTTTCGTGTGATTGTTAAGAGGAGCGCGGCGATGAGAGCAATCTTGTTGTCGCGCTTTTTTGTTTGAGCAGTCTTTAACTTTTCGCGATGGCTCGAAAGCAAAGCGGTTGAAACCGAAGTCTCAACCGCTTGTCAAGTAGTCGTGTATGCGCGTTAAGTTCTATCGCACTTTTGCTCTGATTAAGCGAGCGCGCCTTGCTGTTGAAGTTTAATCAAGTTCAAGGCGGAGCCGGCTTTGAACCACTCGATTTGCCCTTCGTTGTAGGTGTGAGTGGCTTTGATTTCTTCGACGCGTCCGTCTTTGTGCGTAAGCCGAATCGTAAGCGGCACATTGGGCGCGAATGAAGTTAAGCCGAGAATGTCAATCACGTCGTCTTCCTCAATTTTTTCGTAGTCGTTTTTATCCGCAAAGGTGAGTGCGAGCATGCCTTGCTTTTTGAGGTTCGTTTCGTGAATACGCGCAAAGGATTTCACGAGAATGGCTCTGACGCCCAAGTGTCGTGGCTCCATAGCGGCGTGTTCTCTCGACGAGCCTTCGCCATAGTTTTCATCGCCCACAACGATAGAGCCAATGCCTGCGGCTTTGTAGGCGCGTTGCACTTTTGGCACTTCGTCGTAGTTGCCTGTCAGTTGGTTCTTCACGCTGTTCATTTTGCCGTTGAAGGCGTTGGTTGCGCCGATGAGCAGGTTGTTGGAGATGTTATCCAAGTGTCCGCGATATTTAAGCCATTTGCCTGCCATAGAGATGTGGTCGGTCGTGCATTTGCCCTGAACCTTGATGAGCAATTTCAAGCCGAGCAGGTCGGTGCCTTCCCAAGCAGGGAAGGAGTCGAGCAGTTGGAGACGGTCGGATTTCGGGTCGACAATGACTTGCACCGATGAACCATCTTCAGCAGGGGCTTGATAGCCTGCATCTTTGACATCGAAGCCGTTGGGCGGCAGTTCGTAGCCGTTGGGTTCATCGAGTTTGACTTGTTCACCTTTTTCGTTCGTGAGCGTGTCGGTAATAGGATTAAAGGTTAATCGTCCTGCAATCGCGAGTGCTGTTACAATTTCAGGCGAGGCGACGAAGGCGTGCGTATTTGGATTGCCGTCGTTGCGTCCGGTGAAGTTGCGATTGAACGAGGTGATGATGGAATTTTTCTCTTGCTTTTCAGCACCGTGCCGCGCCCATTGTCCGATGCACGGACCGCAAGCATTGGCAAGCACCACGCCGCCCATTTTTCCAAAGATGTCCAAGAGTCCATCGCGCTCAATCGTGTAGCGGACTTGCTCGGAGCCGGGCGTGATGGTGAATTCAGACTTTGCTTTCAAATGCTTATCGACGGCTTGCTTAGCTAAACTTGCAGAGCGGGAAATATCCTCGTAAGAAGAATTTGTGCATGAGCCAATGAGACCGACGTCAAGTTTTTCGGGCCAGCCATTTTTGCGGACTTCTTCGGCGAATTTGGAGAGTGGCGTGGCGCGGTCGGGTGTGAAAGGACCGTTGATGTGCGGCTCTAATTCGGAGAGGTTAATCTCAATGACTTGGTCGAAATACTTTTCGGGATTGAGATAGACTTCGGGGTCGCCCGTGAGGTGTTCAGCGACGGCATCAGCGGCTTTGGCGACATCGGCTCTGCCTGTAGCGATGAG
>CALGMC010000035.1 GCA_937959145.1 uncultured Chlorobiales bacterium | reverse complement strand
CGCGGCGGACAGCCGGGCACATACACATCAACAGGAATCACACGGTCGACGCCTTTGACGACGTGGTAGCCGTGTTCCCAATACGGACCGCCGCAGTTGGCGCAACTTCCCATTGAGAGCACATAGCGCGGCTCCGACATTTGGTCGTAAAGACGCTTGACGCGCTCCGCCATCTTGAAGGTTACGGTTCCTGCCACAATCATTAAATCGGATTGGCGTGGCGACGAGCGCGGGAAAATTCCGAACCGCTCGAGGTCGTAGTTGGAGGCGTTGGTTGCCATCATTTCAATCGCGCAACAGGCGAGACCAAACGACATTGGCCATAAAGAGGATAGGCGCGACCAGTTGAGCAGGTCTTCAACTTTGGTAACTATCGCTCCGCCGTTAGCAATTTTTGCATCGAGAAGGCTTGGCATAATCGTTTCTCAGGTTTGATTAACAAAAGTAAAACTTGTTGGGTTTGCACTTATGCCGTTGTTTCAGGCTCAGCAACTTTTGGCTTTCCAAGAGACTTTGGCTTTTCAAACTTTTTAGTCGGCATCTTGGGAATGTTCGGTGTCGGCACAACCCAATTGATGTAGCCTTTCTTCCATTCGTAGATAAGCCCAAGCGTCAAGACACCCAAGAACACAAGCGCGACCGCCAGCGCATAGCCGCCTACTTGCTTGAAAATCGTCGCCCAAGGGTAAAGGAAGAGCACTTCAACATCGAAAATGATGAAGATAAGCGCGACGACATAAAAGCGAATGTTGAACTGCACCCACGCACTTCCTTTTGGCTCTTCGCCGCATTCATATGTGGTTAATTTTTCGGTGTATGGACGGTGCGGGCGTATGAGGCGAGAAGTAACAAACCCAAGCACAACAAAGACGACGCCAACGGCAAGAAATAGAAAGACTTTTCCAAATTCTGAAATTTCTTGTCCCATTGATGATTTTGGTTCGAACTACAGTTTGAAAAGTTATCTGTGAATTTTTTGTGCAGATTTACAAATTGCGCAACGCATTCACTTCCGCGAAAATTCCTTTTCCGAAAAAAATTTTAACAATTTTCTATTTATGTATGATTTTTTCTTTGGGACGAATGTTGCATTTTTAGTCCGATTCAACAAAACTGCGCACCAACGATGCCTAAACCACTCACAGACGCACAACTCTTGCAACTTGCCGAACAAGGATGGACGAAACATGGCGAGACGATTCAAAAAACTTTTTCCTTTGACGACTTCGGCGGAAAAAGCCCCTTCCTCAAAGGGCTTGCATTTATTGAACGCATTGCCGCTTTTGCCGAAGAAGCCAATCATCACCCCGATATTACCTTCACTTACAACCGCGTCGTGATTTCACTGACCACGCACGACAAAGGCATGCTGACGCAAAAGGATTTCGACTTAGCGATGAAAATCGGCACCATTAACGCCACTGCTTCGGTTTTTTACGAACAAAAGAATTTTGATTTTTCATCGGAAATCGTTTGCCAAAGTCCGCCCGGCATTCCTGCAAGAAGCATTGCCCACGCGCCTTCGCCGCACGAATACAGTTTTCAGATTCCGAGCGGTAAGTCTGTCTATAAACTTTTTGCTTCTCACAATGAGCAATCCTTAACGACGAGTTCCGACGGATTTTCAGGCAACAGCATGGCGGTCTTGTTGGAGCGCACCGCGACCGAATACATCGTGGAACTGAACAGCACGCCGCAAGGCATCAGACCAGAATTCTCTGTTACTTTCAATCCGTAGGTCATTATGAGCCGTTCTCTTTTGCCTTCTGACACGCCTCGCTCCGATATGAATCGTTCCGATATGATAGAAACGGTGCGCAATGTGCTAGCTCGTGCCCGCGAAGCCTTCGAGAATAAAAATTACTCCGACGCGGAAGCCCTCGCCTTAAAGGCTCTTCACGATTCAGAACCTCTGAACCAGCCGTCGCTTTGGACTTCGGCACGCCTACTTCTTGCCGAAGCCCTCATGAGGCAACAAAAATATGATGACGCCTTAAAACATCTTCACTCAGTTCTCGCCTTTTTTGAATCCAATCGCGACCAAGAAGGGATAAGGCACACCCTCTCACTCTTGGGAAAAGTCGCTTACTTCAAAAAAAATTATCCGCTCGCCCTTGAATACTTTCAAAGTGTGGTAACGATGTGCGAAGAGTGCCTCGATGAGTTCAGCTACACGGCGAATCATTTCAGCGGGATTATCTACACTCGGCAACTTGACCACCAAAAAGCGATTGAAAGCAACCGCCGCTCGCTTCTTTGTGCAGAGGCATTAAACTCACAACATAAAATCGCGCAGACGCTCATCAATTCTGGCATTGTCTATATGAATCGCGGCGATTTAGTGGACGCCTTTTCAAAGTTTCGTCAGGCAGAATCTATCAGTATCACGTGCGGTTTTTCTGAGGTTGAATCCATCGCCCTTCAAAATCTTGCGACGGTATTTATGTCAGTCGGCGACATCGAGCAATCGCTCACGATTCACCATCGCCTCATTGAGTATTACGAGCGCATTGGTGATGAAAAACTGCTCGGCTATGAATGTAATAACACCGGACGGGCATACTTTTTCAGCAATAAGATAGACCTCGCTACACATTTTTGTGAACGCGCAGTAGAGATTTTTTCAGCACTTGGCGAAGAGGATTTGCGCGCCTTGCCGCACCTTACCTTAGCGGAAATCTATCTCAAACAAGGTCAATATGACCGTGCGGTTTCCCTCAATCGCGAGATTGTTTCGCTTTATGAAGCAAGTGCGAATAAAGAGTTCCTTGCAGATGCTTATTTCGGTTTGGGCGATTCGCTTTACAAGTCGGGCGATGTTCAGAACGCTATCATTTATTTGAAGAAGGCGGCTGACCTCTGTCATAGCACGGGAAATTTTCCCCGCTATACCATCTTCTGCGTTTCGCTTGCAGAAGTCTTTCACGCCGAACAAGATTCCGAAGCCGCACTGTCTTACTTTGAGAGCGCACGCTCAATTTGTGAGCAACAAACCTTCAACTCGCTTCTGCCGAAACTTTATCTCGGTTTGTCAAAGATATACGATGAACGCGGCGACCTTCGCAAGGCTTACGATTTCTATCGCAAGTATCACGAAAGTTCACAAGCCATTTTCAATCTCGATGTTGAAAAAACGACCCAACGACTTTCCATTCAATACGACCTTCGCCAGAAAGAACAAGAGACTAAAAAAGAGCGTGAAAAAAACGAGATGCTCTCCAAAGTCAATCAAGAACTGCAAGAAGCCAATCGTTTGAAGAACGAATTTCTCTCGATTGCGGCGCACGACCTCAAAAATCCGCTTCAATCCATTCTAGGCTTCGCGGACATTACGCAAGAAAGCCACACAACCCTTGAAGAAGCCAAAGCCTACGCACAGATTATCTCTCGCTCTGCTTCGCACATGGTTAATTTGGTTAAATCTCTTCTTGAGACCGCCGCCATCTCTTCCAATGCCCTGACATTTGAGTTCACCGAAGCCAATTTGAATGACTTACTCAAAAAAGTCATCAACGATTTTCAGCCGACGCTTCAAGCCAAATCTCAAAGTATTTCCTTTCACGCTATGCCTAACGCACTCGCGCTCATTGATATTGAGAAAATGCGCGACGTGTTTTCAAACCTCATTTCAAACGCGATAAAATATAGCCCCACAAACACGAGCATCACTGTTCAGACTGCGCCGTCGGGTCAGGGACGGCTTGTTGTTTCGGTTAAAGATGAGGGACAAGGGTTGAGCGACAGAGACAAGGAAAAACTCTTCGGCGCGTTTCAGCGGCTTTCGTCGCGACCAACAGGCGGCGAAAGTTCAACGGGTTTGGGCTTATGGATTGCCAAAGAGTTTGTTGAAAAACACAACGGCAAAATCTGGGCAGAGTCCGAAGGCAAAGGCAAAGGCACTACTTTTTTTGT
>CALGMC010000034.1 GCA_937959145.1 uncultured Chlorobiales bacterium | reverse complement strand
ACTTTCTACCTCGATAAAGCCGTTATGGCTTTTCACAACCCCGTGAATGATGGACAGTCCAAGTCCCGTGCCTTTCCCCTTCGGCTTCGTGGTAAAGAACGGCTCAAAAATACGCTTCTGCACTTCGGGAGGCATGCCAATCCCTGAATCTTTCACTTTCACTAAAAGGAATGGCTTTTCAAACTTCTTGCCGAATTTCGATTCTAAAAACTTTGTAGAAACTTGCGAGAGTTCGTAGCGAAGTTTGCCCCCGCTCGGCATGGCATCGCTTGCATTAATGCCAAGATTGAGCATCGCTTGATAAATCTGCGTTGAATCACCTTCGATAATATCGTTATTGGTCAAACACTGAACTGTCACATCAACCGTTTTTGGAATCGAGTGATGAAGCATCGTAACAACTTGGTCAATAACGTGTTGAACAGAAACGACCTCCTTCTTTTGAGGCTCTTGTCGAGAAAAAGTCAGAAGTTGGCGCGAGATATTGACGCCGCGCTCCGCCGCTTCTTCAATTGAGGTGAGATAACGCAAGAAGTCGGGGTTGGAAAGTTTATGCCGTAAGATGCCCGATGCCATTTTGATAATGCCCAGCACGTTGTTGAAGTCGTGCGCAATGCCGCTCGAGAGCCTTCCAATCGCCTCTAACTTTTGCGATTGAAACAGTTGCTCGGTTAATCGCTCCTGTTCTTGCTGTGCAAGGCACTGTCCGGTTACATCATTCGCAACGACAACGATGCACGGCTGTCCAATTAACTGAATCGCCTCGACCGAGTAGATGAGAAACCGCTCTTTGCCAGAACGAGTAACAAAGTGATACTCTAAATTTTCAGCGGGGACGCCTTTTGAAAGGCATTCGGTAATCAAAGCATCATGTTCAGGTGATAACACGAGTCCAACTTCCTCCGACGTTTTTCCAATGGCTTCGTTGCGCGGTATCTCAAAAATGGATTCGAACTGGTCGTTGATATCAATAAAGCGGCGGGTTTGTGCATCGAGAAGGCTAATAGAAACAGGAACACGGCGAAAAACGCGCCTGAACTTTTCTTCTGAATCTTGTAGCGCGAGTTCTTTATGCCAAAGTGATGTGATGTCGGTATGAACGCCAATAATTTTTGTAGGCTTGCCTGTTTCATCTTTAACGGAAACCGAATTGCAGACAATACGGCGATAACTGCCGTTTTTATCGCGCAAACGATGGAGCAATTCAAATTGGTCGATTTTGCCTTGAATTAAGGCATTGACGGTAGCAATGGCATGCTCGGCGTCGTAAGGGTGAAGGTGCGACTCCCACGCATCGTAGAGGTTTGGAAATTCTTCGTCAGTATAGCCTAACTGCGCCTTGTAGCTGGGAGAGAAATAAATCTGATGTGTCTCTAAATCTAAGCGGTAAAAACCAACCTGCGACGTTTTGATGATGAGGTCGAGCATCATGCTTTTATCGCGCATCTCGCGCTCTTTTTGACATATTTCGGTAATGTCGCGGTTGAGGCTGAGAATGGCGGTTTTGCCTTCATACTCAATGAGCGAGGCTTTGCAAAGCAGGATAATTTCTTCGCCGTTCTTTCGGTATTGGATAGTTTCAAAATTGCCAATGTCTTCGCCGTTGAGCAGACGATTTATTGCTTTGGTGCCACGCTCAACATCTTTGGTGAGATGCTTCAGCGAGAGCGACCGAAATTCGGCGTGGGTATAGCCGTAAATCGCGCAAGCCGTGTCGTTGACTTCAAACACTTGTTCGGTGTGTGGGTCAAAAATGATAATCGCGTCGCCCGCCTTCTGATAGATTTGATTCAAAACAGAGTGCGAAAGTCCGTGATGAGCAACGAGGTGTTCCTCGGGAGAAACCGCGCGCGGTGCATCGCTATGAGATGCAGAATCAATGTGGGTATTTGCCATGTCTTCGAACTAACTATTAGAAATGTATTGAAATAACTCTACCTAATATACGCTCTCCGCCTGATGATGCGGCAAATGTTAGGGTAATGCGTTTGTATGGGAATAAGGTTTTGGCGATAGTAATCTAAACAATTCTACAAAGACACAAAAAGTTTTTTAGGTGCGCTTGAAATATTTTACAACGATATTGACGGGCTTATTGAAAATCACATTCGCCATCTTATCCACGAATTTCCACAGCCAAAACGGAAAGAACTGAAGCACGATATAGGTGCGCAGAAAGAGCAAAAGTTTGTTGTTGAAGGTGTGCCACTGGACGCGGTGTAAGTCATCGCCTTGATAGAGCGTTGTAAGCCGATGCTCGTCAAACGAGTGCAGATGGGCATTTGCAGGCGTAAGTTGATGGCAGTGAATACAGAGTTCGTAGCGGAGTTTTTCTTTGTAAGGTGTGGAAAGAATCAACGTGCCGCCTTTTTTGATGACGCGAAACAGCGAGCGGACGAAGGCTTCAGGGTCAGGGACATGTTCAACCACTTCGGACGCAATCACACAATCAAACGATTCATCGTCAAAAGGCAAATGGAATGCGTCGCCAATCGCGCCTTTGTGGTTAGGGTAAGGATAGCGCGATAAGGCTTTTTCAACATTGACGGGCGAAATATCCATTGAGCAAACTTCAACGCCTTTTGGGCAAAGTGAGGCGGCAACCCACGCTCTTCCGCAACCCACATCAAGCACCGACTTTGCCGTGCGCGGCACAAGGGAAAGAATCCACTCCGAAAGCCTGCGCTCGCTGTGCGCGACAACGGGCGGGCGGTCTTCAAAGTAGTCGAACTGTTCGGCGTCGAGGGTATAGTGCTTTTTGTAATCAAACTTCATTTCATCACCGTTGAATCATCAAGCTCGAAGAGTTGGCGAAGCAAGGCGATTTTGCCTTCGAGGCTCTCTTCGCTTGGCACAGGCGATTTCAGCCCTTTAATCGGGAAGTGCAAAAGTTTGCCAATGAGGCGGTCGGCAAGTTGCTCGAGCAATTTGTATTCAGCGTCGCTGACTTTGTTTTTCAGGCGTGCGAGTTCCTGCGATTTAATCGCGTGAAATTTTTCTTGCAACAAGCGAATCGTCGGCGCGATTTGCAGACTGCCTTGCCACTGTTCAAATTCAATAATCCCTTGAATGATGATGGCTTCGACCTTTGGCAGTTCGGCTTTGCGCGCGTCGAGATTTTTTTGAACGATAAACTGCAGGTCGTCGATGTCTTTGAGAAAGACGTTGTAAAGCGAAGTGGCTTTTTTGTCGATGTTGCGCGGCACGCCAAGGTCAATGAGAAGCATGGTCGAGCGTTTGCGTTTTTGCATAGCGCGCTCGATTTCCGAAACAGAAAGCACTTCGCCAATCGTGCCAACAGCGGAAATGACGATGTCGAACTCATGCAAGCGTTCTTTGAAGTAATCGAAAGTCAAAATGTTGCTTGTGCCGAGTTCGCTTGCAAGGGCTTCGGCTTTGGCAAGCGTGCGATTGGTGATAGAAATGCGATGCGCTTTTTTCTCAATCAAATGTTTGGCGGCAAGTTCGGCGGTTTCGCCTGCACCGATGAGCAAAACGTTTTTCTCGGAAAGGTCGGAGAAGATTTTCTTTGCAAGTTCGACAGCGGCATAACTGACGGAAATTGCGCCCTCGAAAAACTTCGTTTCAGTTTTCACGCGCTTGGCAACGCTGAAGGCATCGTGCGCTAAACGGTTGAGAATGGTTTTCGTCGCACCAATTTCTGACGCGAGTCGATAAGCATCTTTCACTTGACCGAGAATTTGCGCTTCGCCTAAAATCATGGAGTCGGCGGCAGAGGCAACGGTGAAAAAATGCTTAACCGCTCCACACGCAAAAGTTCGGAAGAAATGCTCACGCTTGACTTCTTGCGACATTGCGCGGCGCGAAATGAGAAAATCAATCAAATACTCTGCTGTTACTTCAGGCAGTTTCGGCACGGCGTAAAGTTCAGTGCGATTGCAGGTCGAGAGCAACATCGCCTCCGATACCAAGCCGTCGCAAAGTTCACGGAGCAAGGCTCTGGCTTCGTGGTCGTTGAACGCAAAGCGTTCGCGAATATCGAGCGACGCTGTTTTGTGCGTAATGCCAACGGCAATAAGTTGCGTCGCTTCGCTGTGTGAATGGTTACTACTACGCATAATTCTCTCGTTGAATTGGAACACAGCAACGGGTGTTCTCTCGTTTATGAAATGAAATCGCGCCGAAATCAGTCGCAAAATTGTTGAGACGCACGCGCTTTGATTCCTAAAATTGTCAAGCCAATCAATTCTTTCGTGCCTTCTTTGTAGCGCAAGATGATGCCGTTGCCTGCATCAAATCCCACGCCTGCTTGCGGTTCGCCAATGCTGATGTAAAGTGTATCGGCTTCAGCATCATAATCCCAATTTGCATTGTCGACGCTCGTTAGAATTTTCAACTCTTTCATATCACACCCAACGTTCATCTGTAAGTTCGAATCGGAACTTGATTGATGGAAAGCACAATCATCAGAACTACACCGAATAAAACAGGTTTGCATTGAGTTTACTCCGTGAGCATTGGTTCAATCCGCTCAATCTGTGTTCTCTCGTTTATGAATGAAATCGTGCCGAAAAAAAGTTCAGCACCGTCATGGAAAGAAACGCAAAAAGAAATCCTGAAATGAGCATCACCGCCATGCGTTTGCCTTGAAGCGCGAGCCGCTCACGAAACAAAAGCCCAATGCCGTAAATCGCCCAAACCAAAATCGTGCCGATAAGTTTGAAATCGACAAGTGAAATCGTGGTTTTCGGAATCCAAATCGCGCCTGCAATAAAGGCAACGGTCAGAAAAAAGAATCCGAACATCACGGCGTTGTAACTCATCTTTTCAAAGAGTTCAAGATTCGGCAGTCGCTCGAAGAGCAATCCGTATCGATTCGCCTGAATTTGTTTTAAGAGCAAGAGGTAAAGCAGGCTGTAAATGCCCGCAATGGCAATCGCGCTATAACCAAGCAATGCAGAGATGATGTGAAGCGAAAGAATTGGATTTTTCAGATTTTCATTCACCGCGCCGACATCTTCAATAAACCATGACGAAATCACCTGAAAGAGAAGCGCAACGGAAAGCACAAAAAAGCCTGTTTCAATCACGCCCGTTGAAAGTTCAATGAACAAATAAGTAATCAGCAATGTGAAGGCAATCGTCGACATGAGTTGAAAAACAGACGCAATCGGTGGATAGCCGTTTTGCGCGATAAGCAAGTGCAAATAAACAAGGTGAAGAATCGCCGTGAGGAAGAGAAGCGGACGCTTGATAGCCGTTGCCCAACCAAGTCGCCAAAAGAAATCAGCCCCATATGAAAGCGTCGCACTCGTGTAGACAAGCGGAACAGCGATTGAAAAGATGTAAAGCGATACGTCCATTTTTTACTACAAATTGGCTGAAGTTACAAAACGATAATCAAAACTCGTTACTCACGAATGTTCAAAGAAACCGTCATGCCGCTTCGCACTTGCAACAAGCCTGTGGTCAGGACGGTGTCGCTCGGATTCAGTCCGCTGACGATTTGCACTTCTTTTTCGGTGCGAAGTCCAATCTCGACGGGTTGTTCGGCAACCTTGCCGCCACGAATCGTGAAAACTTTTTGACCTTTGAGGTCGGGCACAAGGGCTTCGGAAGGAATCATGAGAGCATTGCGAATTTCTTGCAAAACGAGTTCCACATCGGCAAATGAGCCTGCAATGAGTTCGCCGTTTTTGTTGGGGTGAATCGCGCGAAGTTGAATCGTGCGTGTGTTCAGGTCAATGCGCGGCTCAATCGCATAAACTTTGGCTTCAAAGACGGTCGGGAGGCTTTGAACGCGAAAGAATACTTTATCATTGACGCGAACTTGCGCGGCATATTTTTCGGGAATTGAAAAGTCAAGTTTAATCGGCGTTGAACTTTGAAGCGTGGTAATGCGCGTGGAAGGCGAAACATAACTGCCTTCGCTGACATAGCGCAAGCCGACTTTGCCGCTAAATGGAGCACGAATTTCCGTGCGGTCAATTTGCGCAAGTAGCGATTCAAGTTGTGCTTTGAGCGAGTTAAGTTCGTTGAGCGCGATGTCGTATTCTTCTTGGCTTGTTGCTTTTTCGGCGAGCAGTTGTCGCTGTCGGGCTTCGCGCAGTTCGGCAAGGCGCAGTTGCGATTCTGTGCGCCGTTTTTGTGCTTGCAGTTCATCATCGATAATTTTCAAAAGCAGTTGATTGCGCTGGACATTTGCCCCTTCCTGAAAAAAGATTTTGCTAACTTTGCCCGTGATTTCGCTACGCAAGTCCACTTCTTCGCTTGCAATTAATGTGCCTGTGGTATAAACTTTATTGGCAATCGTGCGCGGTTTGAGAACAACGGCATCAACAGAAAGCAACATAGGCGCAGAGCCTGAAGCCGTCGCCGTTTTTTTAGCACTGAACATTTTGGGTAAGAACAGAAGCAGAATAAGCGCGAAGAGAACAATCAAAGAAATAATGCGCGACTTTTTCATTTGTGTTTTAACCGTGGTTTTAACTTCATAAACAGAACGGAGGTTAGTTTGTTCCAGAACAAAACAGTCCGAAATTTACTCATTCTCGCCCTTATCGTTGGCGTTTATCTCTTGATTCAATCCCAAAGCAAGAAAGACGAAACGCCCACACCTGTTGAAACCAAACAAACCGATAAGCCTAAACAAGAACGACAGCCGACAGCGACAACCTCAAAACCGCAATCGGCAGCATCGTCGGCAAAATCTTACTTTGACTTGCACGCGCCGCTCGGCATTCCCAAAGATGGCGACGACAGCGACGACTACTTGATGGAAAAACCGCAATATGTGCTCTCTTACAACAACGCACGCGGCGGCGCAAATTGGGTCGCTTGGAACTTGAACGAAAGTTGGTTCGGAACAGTGGAGCGCAAGCAAGGGCAGTTCATTACCGACATGAGCCTGCCTGACGGATTTCAGCGCATCACGCATAACGACTACACCGGAAGCGGCTACGACCGAGGACACATGGTTCGCTCCGAAGAACGCACCCGCACAAGAGAAGACAACGACGCCACATTTCTCATGACCAACATTCTGCCGCAAATGCACGACCTCAACGCCGGTCCTTGGCTTTCGCTGGAAACCTTCTGCGAAGTGCTGTGCAAAAAGAAGAATCATGAACTTTACATCATTGCAGGCGGTATCTACGACAAAAATCCCGAATACTTAAACGGCAAAGGTAAGGGGCGCGTTGCCATTCCGAAATCAACTTGGAAAATTGTCGTCGTCTTGGAGCGCGGGCAAGGCTTGGAAAACATCACCAAAGACACGCGCGTTATTGCCGTCAATATGCCAAATGCGCAAGGCAAAGAATTTAAGAAGTCAGGTTGGCGAAAGTATCTAACAACCGTCGACGAACTCGAACGCCTAACAGGGTATGATTTTCTTTCCAACGTTCCACCTGATATTCAAGCCGTTATTGAAAGCAAAACCGATTAACCTTGACGCCATCAACTTATCATCACGCATCTGTGAACGCAACTTCGCCTGAATTTTCTGTCGATATTTCGCTCGTCATTCCGCTTTACAACGAAGCCGAATCGCTACCAGAACTCACCGAACAAATCTACGACGCCATTCAAACAAGCAATCTGCATTCTCTTTTCGGACATCAACCGACATTTGAAATTCTCTTCATCAACGATGGCTCAACCGACGGCTCTGACGCAGTTATCAAATCGCTCATTGAAAAACATAAGGAAGTCAAACTCATTTCGTTTCGGCGCAACTACGGCAAATCGGCAGGGCTTGACGCAGGCTTCCATGCCGCACAAGGCAAATATGTGATTACGATGGACGCCGATTTGCAAGATAATCCCTACGAAATTGAGCCGCTCATTCGCAAACTCGAAGAAGGCTACGACCTCGTCAGCGGTTGGAAAAAGAAACGCTACGACCCGATTACAAAAACGCTTCCGTCCAAACTCTTCAACTTTGTTACAGGCGTGCTCAGCGGCGTGCATATTCACGACTTCAACTGCGGCTTGAAAGCCTATCGGCACGAAGTCGTTAAAGCCGTGCAAGTTTATGGCGAAATGCACCGATACATTCCTGTTTTGGCAAAGTGGAACGGCTTTCGCGTCTCGGAACTTGCCGTTCATCATCGCGCACGCAAATACGGCACGTCTAAATTCGGATTGAGCCGCTTCTTCAATGGCTTCTTGGATTTGCTCACGGTGATGTTCATCACGAAGTATATGAAACGCCCGATGCACCTTTTCGGCATGCTTGGAATTGTGTGCTTTCTGTTGGGCTTCGTGATTGCGGCGGTGCTCACTTATGGCAAGTATGTTCATCAAGAAAGCGTGAGCAACCGCCCGCTCTTGATGCTCGGCGTGTTGCTGATTATTCTCGGCGTGCAGTTTTTCTTAGGCGGATTGCTCGGCGAAATGATTACGAAGAGTTACCTTCAAAGCGAAAGTTACCTCATCAAAGAAATGGTGAACTTTGAAAGAGAGAAAAGTTTCACGAAAGGCGCGTGAGAACGGCGGCGAAAAATCCGTCGGTGTTATCGCGGTGCGGAAAGAGTTTAAGATAAGTTTCGTTTTGTAATCGCTCGCGAAGCCTTGTCAAATCAGCCTCTATACGAATTTCCTTCACAACCTCTGAAACAGGCAGAAGCGAAAAATTTTTATGTCGCGAAAGAAACGCCTCCACTTGTGCCTCGTTTTCATCACGAAAAATCGAACAAGTTGCATAAACAAGCCTTCCGCCAACTTTGAGCAGTGGCGTGTAGGTGTCTAAAATTTCCGATTGCACTTTTGTCAGATGCTCGAGCGAGTGAGGCGTGAGCCGTCGTTTCAAGTCGGGGTTGCGACGGAGCGTGCCGCTTCCGGTGCAAGGTACATCGAGAAGAAGGCTATCGACTTTGCCGCTAAATTTTTCTCGGAAGCGATAAAGTTTTTCCTCGCTGTCGAGAAGTTCGACATTTTGAAGCGAAGAGCGTTTCAAGCGGTCGCGAATGTTGCCGAAGCGTTTTGGAAATTTTTCGTAGGCATAGACTTTGCCTTTGTTTTGCATCAAGGTGGCAAGGTGAAGGGTTTTGCCGCCGCCGCCTGCACAAGCATCGAGCGTAATCGTTTTCGGCTTTGGATTGAGAAGAAGCGAAATAAGTTGACTGCCTTCGTCTTGAATTTCGCACAGTCCTTGCTTGAAAGTTTGGGATTGAAAGATGGGGCGG
>CALGMC010000033.1 GCA_937959145.1 uncultured Chlorobiales bacterium | reverse complement strand
AACGGCAAAATCCAAAAACACCGCAAACGGCACTTCAACTCGCACCTCGCTCAATCACATTCAAAACGGCAAAACGCGCGCCGTGATTGATAAAGTCATGCCATGTATTGATGGCGGACTTTACCCCATCAAGCGCACAGTCGGCGAGCCTGTCATCGTCAAAGCCGATGTTTTCGCTGACGGGCACGACAGCGTTGTCGTTACGCTTCGCTATCGCAACAACGGCGAAACCACATGGAACGAACTGCCAATGGAATTTCTCGGTAACGACCGATGGCAAGGTGAGTTTGTTACTTCTCTTGTTGGAGAAATGGAATATGCCGTCGCCGCGCGCGTCGATCATTTCCTTTCGTGGCAACTTGGCTTCAAAAAGCGCGTTGAAGCAGGGCAAGATGCCGAAGCACTTAAAACCGAAGTGCTCATCGGTGCCGACCTTTTAGGCGAGATTGCTAAACGCGCCTCCGCCGAAGACGCTAAGAAAATCAAGGCTTTGCAGACGTCGCTCAAAAAAAAGGCAGGGACGACTGATTCGATTTCCGAAGCACTTTCCGACACGCTCACGCGCTTTGCCGCGCAGTATCCTGACGAATCCATTACCGCACAAAGCCACACTTATCGCGTTACGGTCGACCCGCCCAAAGCAGGCTTTTCAACTTGGGTTGAGATTTTTCCGCGCTCTTGGAGCGAAACGCCTTACCAACACGGCACATTTAAGGACTGCGAACGGCTCTTACCTGAATTTGCTGAAATGGGCTTCGATGTGCTTTACCTTCCGCCAATTCACCCGATTGGAATTACCAAGCGAAAAGGCAAGAACAACAGCACCGTCGCGCAAGCAGGTGATGTCGGAAGTCCTTGGGCAATCGGCGCAAAAGAGGGCGGACACAAAGCCGTTCACCCTGAACTCGGCACGCTCGAAGATTTTCGGCACTTGGTTCAAACGGCAAAGTCGTTCGGGATTGATATTGCGCTCGATATTGCCTTTCAATGTTCGCCCGACCACCCTTACGTCAAAGAGCACCCCGAATGGTTCAAGTGGCGACCTGACGGCACAGTGCAGTATGCCGAAAACCCGCCGAAGAAATATGAAGATGTGTTGCCGTTTAATTTTGAAACGGACGATTGGCGAAACCTTTGGCTCGAGCTCAAATCCATCTTCGAGTTTTGGATTCAGCAAGGCGTAAAGATTTTCCGCGTTGATAATCCGCACACGAAGCCGTTTGCCTTTTGGGAGTGGTGCATTTCGGAACTCAAACGCGATTATCCCGAAACGATTTTTCTTGCCGAAGCCTTCACGCGCCCGAAGGTGATGTATCGCTTGGCGAAACTTGGCTACACGCATTCCTACACCTACTTCACTTGGCGCAACAATAAGCGCGACCTTCAAGCCTATTTGACCGAACTGACCACGACCGACGTCAAAGAGTTTTTCCGTCCGAACTTTTGGGCAAACACGCCCGATATTTTGTCAGAAGAATTTTTGCACTACGCGCCGCCCCCTGCCTTTATGCTTCGCTACGCACTTGCGGCAACGCTTTCCGCAAACATCGGCATTTACGAGCCTGCCTTCAGCCTTTGCCTCAACAAGCCACTGATGAAAGGCAAGGAAGAATATCTCGATTCAGAGAAGTATGAAATCAAGGCGTGGGATATGTCGCAGTTCAACATTCGTCCGTTCATCAAGCGAATCAATCACATTCGCAAGGAAAATCCCGCGCTTCAACAAACGAACAACCTTACTTTCACCCAAGTAGAAATTGCGCCGCAAGTCGAGAGCGAGTATTTGATTGCTTATTTGAAATCGAGTGGGAACAATCACCTTTTGACCGTTGTAACGCATCACCCGACCGAAACGCAAGAAGGCTGGGTTCGCGTGCCGCTTGAACGCTTAGAGATTCAGGAAGGAGAATCATATCGCGTGCGCGAACTCATCACGAACACGGAGTTCGTTTGGAACAAAGCATGGAACTATATTCGCCTCAATCCAAATGAACTCGTCGCCGCCATTTTCCGAATTGAGCCGAAATGATCAATCTCGAAGATTCGGAACACGGATTGAGCCGATTGAAAATGAATAATGAAGCGTGAGGAGTGAATAGTGAAAGATTGGAACACGGATTGAACCGATGACGCGGGTTTGCACAGATAATTGAGACGAATCAGTGGCGAAAGAATGCCTTGTGTCTCGTTCATCATGACTCATTACTCGTTATTCACTATTCATCAAACTGATGGATTACAAAAACTTAACTTCGCCGCTTTTTTCTCAACGTCTATATTGCGGTTCTAAATCTGCTTTTTTCTAACCTGATAACGAAAACACAATGAAGCAATTTCTCTTGCTATTGGTCTCTGCTTTTTCTCTTCCCCTTTTCGCTCAAAGCGTGGTTGTCAACAAATTCTTCAATCAAGGTACGACTGCACCAGGCATAGCAGGCGATGTGGTCGAGCTCTTGGTGATTCAAAACAACCTCGACATGCGTGGCATGATTGTCAAGGATTTCACTTCAAGCATGGCAAACGACGGTGGCGGGAAGTTCACTTTTACCAACATTTCGCTTTGGAGCAGTGTGCCGTCAGGAACGCTGATTGTGTTGCGCAACGATAACTCAGCGGCAGATATTGACCCGTCCGATTTTGTGCTCGATGTTGGGCTTCGTAACACGACTTATTTCACAGGCGACAATCCCACAGACTTCGACATTGCCGCCACCGAGATGATTATGATTAAAGCGGCAGGAAGCGGCACAGCAGGCGTCAATGGCAGTATTCACGCGCTTGCAAGCGGCACACCGGGCGCACAGTTCAATGCAACTGCACCTCCGAAATTGATTGCCTCCCAAACGGCAGGCGCACAGCGTTTTGTCGCCGCGAATAACTCCACGCAATCGCTCGCCGATTTCAACGGCACAGATGCCACCGGCAACTTGCAGAACTTAACCTTTGGTCAAGGCAATAATCCGAACAATACGGCGTTCATTACTTCGCTTCGCAGTGCCAATCCGAATCCGTCGCTTCAAGTGGTGATTGACGGCGTTCCGATTCCGAAGGATAGCAGTTTTTCATTTCCAACCGTTACGGTCAATACTTCCCTAACGCGCAATGTTGTGGTGAGAAACACGGGTCAAGCCCCGCTCATCATTGATACGGTGGTGCTTTCGGTGTCGAATGGGGCTTTCACTCTGCAAAATTTGCCGTCGTTTCCTGATACGCTGTTGCAAAGCGCGCAATTCACTGCTCAACTTGTTTTTTCGCCCGCCGATACAGGCTTGTTTTCAGCAGGATTGTTAATTGACACCAACGACCCCTTGAACGACCCTTACACTATCAACATTTTCGGACGCGCACAAGGCGCAGGTGGACTTATCTCGATTGCGGCGGCACGCGCCTTGCCACTTGGCTCGGTTGTTACCGTTGGCGGACGGATTACGGTTGCCAATCAATTTGGCGGACCTGCCTATTTTCAAGATGCAACAGGCGGCATGGCGGCGTTTATTCCCGCGCTTCACGCACAAGCGCAACTTGGCGACTCAGTTGTGATTACAGGCGCAACCACGGAGTTTCAACCGGCGCCAAGTCAACCGGGAACAGGCTTGTTTCAAATTTCCGAAGTCAACAACATCACGCCGACCTTTCAAATTATTCCGGGCGGACAAGTGCTCGTTCAGCCGCGCGTCGTTACCAATTCGCAAATCAACGAAGCCCTTGAAGGCACGCTGGTTGTTGTTGAAGATGCTACGATTCGTCAATTAAACTCAACCGCCGTTCCCTTTGCATTTCAAGGAAACACAAACTATCGCTTCACTGACGCCACAGGCGAAATTCAACTGCGAATTGATAACGATGTAACCTCGCTGATTGGCGCAACGGCACCGATTAACCCCGTTACCGTTACCGGCGTTGTGAGCGAGTTTCGTGGCACGCGACAAATTTTGCCACGATTTGCGCAAGACATTCCCGGCGTGACTACTTTTGTGATTCCTTACGAAAACATTCCACGCGACTCAACGCTTGAAATCGCCACTTGGAACATTATTTGGTTCGGTAGCCCGACCAACGGTCCGCAAGACCGCGATTTACAGTTGCGCAATGCCGCGCGCGTGATTCGCACCGTTAATGCTGACCTTTGGGCGTTGCAAGAAATTAGCGACAATTCCTATTTCAGAGGTTTGCTCGATACGCTTGGCACGGGTTGGAAAGGCTTCGTTGCGCCAATTACGCAAACACAACGCACCGCCTACATCTACAAAACATCGACGATTGATAGCGTCTCGGCGTCGTTCACTTTCACCACAGGCGACTGGGCAAACGGTCGCTGGCCTTACGAGTTTGTTTTTGACGCCACCATCGGCGGCATTACAAAACGCATTCACGCCGTCAACATCCATGCAAAAGCCACGCAGACAAATCCCATCAACGACTACAACCGCCGCGTTGCCGATTCGCAACAACTTAAAACATGGTCTGATGCGAATCGCCCCACGCAGAACTACGTCATTCTCGGCGATTACAACGATGATGTCGATGTTTCTGTTGTCAATAATCTGCCTTCGCCTTACGCCAACTTTGTCAACGATTCGCTTAACTACAAGGTCGTTACGAAGTCGCTGAGTTTGCGCCGTTTGCAGTCGCAAACATCGGGCGAAATGATTGACCACATTATGATTTCCAACGAACTTTATGGCGTGCACATGGATAGCACCGAGCGCGTTGAAAATCCGTCGTATATCGGCAGTTATCTTTCTACGACGTCCGACCACTACCCTGTTTGGACGCGCTTCGATTTCAGACGGCTTTCTTCAACACCACGCGACAATGCTTCGCCAAAGGCTTTCGCACTCGCGCAGAATTATCCGAATCCGTTTAATCCTACAACCACGATTGCTTATCAGTTGGCTTCTTTTAGCGATGTGAAGTTGGAAGTGTTTGATGTGCTTGGTCGGAAAGTCGGAACGCTTGTGAACTCGCGCCAAGCGGCAGGCGCATATCGAGTGAATTTCAACGCGAGCCATCTTGCAAGCGGGGTGTATTTCTATCGGTTGCAAGCGACGGCAACGAATGGCACATCGGGACAGAATTTCGTAGAGACGAAGAAAATGCTCTTGGTGAAGTAAAACAAGTTGGATTCTTCGCTTCGCTCAGAATGACGGAACGCTTGTCATTCCGAACAGAGTGAGGAATCCATCATAATGAATAATGAAGAGTGAGTAATGAAAAATGGCTTTGCTTCGCGTTACTCACTACTCATTACGCGTTACTCATTAGAATCGCTTTGATTTTCAATCTTGGTGAATCATTTGAAATTCGGGAATCGGAACTTCGAACGGCTCGCCGTGAATGAGGTAGATATTGCTATCATTGAAGTATCCTTCAGGCTCAGACTCGTAGGTGAAAGTTCCGTAGTAAGAGCCGTGCGCACTGCCGTAGCGCGAGAGCATGACCATGTAGCTGCGGTAAGTGAATTTTTCACCGGGCTTGAGAATTGGAAACTCGCCGACGACGCCCTCTCCCTCAACGATTCGGTCTTTCATATCGCCATCTTTAATCACCCACTTTCGTGAATGAATTTGAATCGTGTAGGACGAAGCATTATGAATTGAGATGGTATAAGCGTAGGCGTATTTGTAAGGTTTTTCAATATGCTCTGGCGCGATTTCAACCAGTCTATCGAGCACAACGTTGCAAATTTCTGTCATCTGAAATCAGGAGTGATTAAATTAAAGACAAATATATTTCAGCCTTTAAGTAAATTTCAACACCAAGACAAAACACATTTCTTGAATGAAAATTGCGATTGTTACCGATTCTTCTTGCGATTTACCCCAAGACCTTCTTTACCAATACAACATTCGTGAAGTGCCGTTCAAAGTGATCATCGATAACACGGTTCATTACGACAATCATATCGACATTGACCGCGAGTTGTTTTACAGCGAAACGCTCAAAGGTCGCCACTCGATAAAAATCGAGGAGCCGAGCGTTGACGATTTCATTCAAGTCTACAAAAAACTCGCGCCGAACTACGACGCCATCGTTTCCATTCATCAATCGGCGCAATTCAGCAACACGATTAAGAACGCACGAGCGGCGGCGGTTCAAGGTGCAGACACCTACCGCAAACTCCGCGCTCAAAAAAATATCACGACCCAACTTCAAATTCGCGTGCTCAATTCAAAAAGCACTTCCATTGGCTTAGGGCTACTCGTGCTTCGCGCCGCCGAACTACTCTACGACGAAATCAACTTTACCAAATTCGCCAACGAATTGGAGTCGCTTGCCGATAAAATTTTTTT
>CALGMC010000032.1 GCA_937959145.1 uncultured Chlorobiales bacterium | reverse complement strand
CGCTCTTCGTCGTGGTCTTCGATAATCGTAACCAATCCATTTTGCGACCAGCCGCGATTAGCGAAATATCCCCAACTCAAATTCGAGATGTTGTTATTGTGATAGCCCATTGTGGCTTCGTTGTAATTGGAGACCATTTTGCCCCAGAGCATTAAGCCGTAGTTAGCAAGTTCGGTTTCTTCGGGGTTATCGGAAAGATGCTCTAAAATACAGTAAGAACCGGGCGACGTGGCTTGCATATCATCATAAATTCGCTTCCAAATTGCAATGCGCGAGGGGTCGTATTGATTCCAGAGCGCGATGTTGTTTCCCGAAAAAACTTGCGTAAAGCCTTTGGATAAATCGAATCGGAAGCCGTCGACTTTGTATTCCGTCAGCCAGAAGTCATTAACGCGCTTGACCAATGCTTTCGTGTATTTGCTCTCGTGGTTCATGTCGTAACCGACATTGAAGGGGTGGCGTGCGACGGTGTTGAACCACAAGTTTTCAGCCGTTGGCGGACCGTAATCGCCTGACGCATATTGGCGCACCATCGGCGATTGCCCAAACGAGTGATTGAGCACCATGTCCAAAATCACCGCAATGCCTTTGGCGTGGCACGAGTCGATGAGGCGTTTGAGATTGAACTTCGTGCCGTAGTATTTATCCGGTGCGAAGTAAAACGACGGATTATAGCCCCAACTTGAATTACCCTCGAACTCGTTAATCGGCATTAGTTCCAACGCATTCACGCCGATTCGCTTGAAATACTCGAGCGTGTCGATGAGCGTTTGAAAGTTGCGATTCGGATTAGCAAAGTAGTCGCGAATGTGCAGTTCGTAAATGACAAGGTCGCGCTTATCAGGTCGCTGAAAGTTCGTTACAGCCCATTGATATGGCGGCTCATTTGTTCTAATGATAGAAACTTGAAAACTGGTTTGTCCTGTCGGATACGGCTTCAAGTTCGGATAAGTGTTTGGTGGAATGAACACGTCGTCGAAGGGGTCTAAAACCTTTTCGGTGTAGGGGTCGGCAAGGCGCAGTTCGCCATCGACAAGATATTGGAACGCATATTCTTGACCGGGGTTCAAACCGTTGATGGTGAGCCACCAGCGCACGCTATCGGCTTTGATGGAATCGCGCTTCATAAAGTATTCAGGGCGCAACTCCCAGTTGTTGAAATCCCCAATCACATACACGAATTGCTTGTAGGGCGCAAGCAACACGAGCGTAACTGATGTCGGACTATTGTAGTTAATCCCGTCTTTCAAACCTGCGGGAACAGGCTCATTGACGATGGGTGGCGTTTGCAATTTTTGGAAGGTCGTTGAATCGGCGCGTGTGGCACCACTTTGCGTAACGGCAACAATTTTGAGTTTGTTAAATCCGCTGCGAATGTTTGCACCAAGAGCAACGAGCGACGGAATTTTCAGCACTTGACGGGTTGCGTCGTAAAATGCGCCAAAGGTTGTAACGAGCGTATCGTTCAAAAAGACTTGTGATTGTGCAGGGTTAATCGGGTCGTCATCTTTTGCGGCAACGGTTGCCGTTACAGGCACAGCCGCCGAAGTAACCAAGCGTCCGCCGATGTTATTCGGCTCGATTTGAAAAACCATCGGATGTGTAACGCGCACAAGCGAATTGTTATCAGGTGGGATTGAGTTGGGATTCACAGGGTCGGTGAACCATTGCCATTGTGTGCCTGAGGCGTTGTAATGCTCGTGCATTTTGTATTGGTAAGCAGGCTGACCGCCCAAGGTGGCATCGCCGCCGCCCACGCGCAAACGCATGATTTTGAAGTAATAACCATTGGTGGAGTCAAAGGTCATGAGGGAAATGGCGTTGGGCGCAATTTGTCCATTTACATTTGGTCCCCAGTTGTTTGGGTTGCCTGTGCCGTAAAAGGCACCGGGAAGAAACGCCCGAAGTGCGCCTGATGTGGCTTTGTAGCGAAAGAAAACATTGATGGAATCTTGCGCCAGAAGCGGAAGCGAGAAACCAAACAGCAGTAAGGTGAAAAGAGAGCGTCTCATTGTTACAACGAAGTTAAGTTATTGAAACTCGAAGAAGTTCAGGCTTTTGCGAGATAAAGCGAAAAGATAACCCACGAGTTGAAGATGCTCAAACACTTTTTTAGTTGTCCCAAAATGTTGTCCCAAAATGCGCACCATGCACGAGCGCATCGCAGTCTTGTTTTGTTCTTTGCCTAAAAACTCCTAAACTCTCCGCAAAGTCTCTAATCACACTTCAAACGGGTTTCCAAAATGACAAAGGATTTGCGCAACGCGCCTGACTTGCTCGTCGTCAAAAATCTTCAAACATGGTTTCCAATTCGCAAAGGATTTTTTTCAAAAATCGTCGGATATGTGAAAGCCGTCGACGATGTTTCCTTCACGATTAAAAAAGGCGAAACGCTTGGACTTGTCGGCGAATCGGGGTGCGGCAAAACCACGACCGGACGCTCCATTCTGCGCCTCATTGAGCCCACAGGCGGAAGCGTGGTGTTTGATGGAAAAGACGTAACGAAGATGTCCAAAGATGAACTACGCAAGTTGCGCAAGGATATGCAGATTATTTTTCAAGACCCGTTCAGTTCGCTCAACCCGCGCTTGACCATTGGGCAGATGCTACGCGAAGTGCTCGAAGTGCACGACATCGCCAAAGGCGACGAAGCACAAAAGCAAGTTGGCGACCTGTTGGAAATTGTCGGATTGCGCAAGCAGTATTACAACCGTTATCCGCACGAGTTCTCTGGCGGTCAGCGTCAGCGCATTGGCATTGCGCGTGCCTTGGCGGTCAAGCCGAAGTTCATCGTTTGCGATGAGCCTGTTTCCGCGCTCGATGTCTCGATTCAATCGCAGATTATCAACCTCCTCATGGATTTGCAAAAAGAGTTCGGCTTAACTTACCTCTTCATCTCGCATAGCCTTTCGGTGGTCGAGCATATTTCCGACCGTGTCGCCGTGATGTATTTGGGAAAAATTGCGGAAATCGCCGATTACAAAGACCTTTACGAAAACCCAAAACACCCCTACACCGAAGCCTTGCTTTCCGCCGCACCTGAGCCTGACCCGAAAAAGAAAAAACAACGCATCATTCTCACTGGCGATATTCCGTCGCCCGCCAAAGTGCCAACCGGCTGTTACTTCCACCCGCGTTGCCCGAAAGTGCAAGAGAGTTGTAAAACGACCGTGCCGAAATTGGCAGGCATTGAGGGTAACCCGACGCACGAGGTCAGTTGTATTCTTTATCCGACAAGCCTTCCGAAACCAAGTGTCGTTCAAGCCGCATGATGGAATGGTGAGAAAGAAAATTGAATCACGAATTTGAGAGTGATGTTACTTGCAAAAAGTTTAAGCAACCTATCACAACGTTGACGATGGAAACCGTACTCGTTCAAATCAATAACAAAAAAGCATACAAACTTTTGGAAGACTTGGAAGACTTGAACCTCATCAAGGTGCTTAAAAAAAGCGTTCAACCAGAGCAAAAACTTTCGGAAAAGTATGCAGGCAAACTTCCGCTTGATGTGGCTGAAGAACTTCAAAACTATGTAGCACAAAGCCGCAATGAATGGAGTGTTATGCCAAAGGAGATTTTTTGAAAGCGTAAATATCTACGGATAGCGTCTTGTTGCCAAACTCAATCGGGCGCGAGGCAATCTGAACGCTGAACTGATTTTCTTCGGCAAGGGTGAGAATGCCTGATGCAATTTGACGGCGTGGGTCGGCAATGTATGCAGTGCCGTTAGGCTTCAAGAGCTTATCAATCGCAAGCAAAATCGGAAGCAGATTGCGCCGCTCGTAAAGCACATCGGCGGCACAGACAAGGTCGAACTGCTCGGCGAGACGAATATCGCGCCAATCAAGTTGCATCACTTCGAAGCGTTCATCGAGCGCAATGCCATTTTGAAGCGCATTGAGTTTGATAAAGTCTAAGGCTTCGGTGGCGTAGTCTGTAACCATCACGCTTGCGCCTGCTTTTCGCAAGGCAATTCCAACCACGCCAACGCCTGCACCAAGTTCAATACATCGCTTCCCTTCGACGCCAATTTCTCCAACAAGATAATTTGACAAGACAAACGACGAAGGCCAGATTTCTGCCCAATACGGCATTTGCTCATCTTTGACGAACTCTTCAGGCGAGATGCGGTCGAGAAGGGCGTAACTATCGGCGACGCTGGTAATTCGGAGCGAAGAGCCTGCAATTTTGTAGGTGGCTTCGGCAAGCGAATAGGCGTCGGCAAGTTGTGCTTTCAGGCGGTCGGCGGTCATTTCAAAAATTTGGAGAGCGTTTCTGCAAGTTGATACTGCCTTAAATTCACGCCGAGCGCGAGCACTTTGCCATCGGGCGCAATCAAAATTGGAAATGGGACAGATTGAATATCGAGGCGTTTAGCGATGTCGCTGTCGTAGCGTTTTTCGGCGAAGCATTGTGTCCATTTGAAATCAGGGTGTTTATCGAGAAAGGCTTTGGCATCGGCGGGTTTATCGTCGAACGAAATGCTCACAATCTCGAAGTTTTTGTTTTTGAAGCGAGTATATGCGTCGGCAAGGAATCTGCGCTCTTCGAGCGTCGGTGCATACCACGACATCCAAAAGTCGAGAAGCACATATTTACCGCGCAATGTTTTGTTCGTGAGTTTTTTGCCGTCGAGTGTTTTGAGTTCAATCGTTGGGAGCGGCTTGCCTTCCATCACAGGCTTATTGGGATTGAGTTCTTGCAAAAGTAGCACGCCTTCTTTCATATCGCCAAGCGTTTTAAGCGCGCCTTGATACACTTCGTTGATTTTCGCCGTGTCGCCGCTTGCCTTTGCCAGCAAGGCGAGTTCGGCGACGCATTGCAGTTGAAGCCCTCGGTCGGGCGTTTGTGCGGCAAATTTTCGAAGCACCAATTCGCGCTCTTTGCCTTTGAGTTTGGCGTAATTGAGCACCGCATCAGGAAAAAGCGACCACATCGGATATTTGATTGCTAAGAGTCGCTCGACCGTGCTGATGATTTCGCCCGTGTTGTTCGGCGAATAATACGGAAGCGCAAGAAGCATCGTCGCTAAAACTTGACGCACGGCTTCGGGCAATTTTTCATTACGAATGGCTTTGAGCAAATCGTTTGGAAAGTCGCCATAGTTGTGAATGTAAATGGAGGCAAAGCCGCCGCTCTTCGTCCATCGTTCTAAGCCGTCTTGTGCGTTTAAGAGATGTGTTTCAAAGCGTGTGGTCAAACGAGAGAGTTCTTGTAGGTAGGCATAACGAGCGTTGAAGGTAGCTTTGGGCAAGGTTTTGTCAGAAGTTCGTGGCAACAGAGCAGGATTAAACTCAATTACGAGTGGTGCGTTTCCTTTTTTCGTTACGATGGAATAGTAGTCGCCTGCGTTGTCGTAAATGAAGTCTTCGCTCATCGTGCCGTTGACGCTTTTTTTGCGTGTCGTAATGCCGAGAAGTTGATAGGCGGCGCGCTCGGCGTTGAGGTCGTAGATGAACGTGCCGTTGGGTTGTTTGAGCATTGGGGAAGCGGTTTCGAAGTTAAACTTGTTCCAGTCGCCGATGATGAAAACGCTATCGAGGGTGGCTTTGTAGTCGTAAGGCGCAAGTTGAACGGTAAGCGATACGGGTGCGCCTGCGTCGCGCAAACTGTCCAAAATAAGTGGCACGCCGAAAATTTGATGATTGGGTGCGGCAAACCAGACTTTGTAGTAGCCGCCGCCTTTCAAAGGAAATTCATACTTGCCGTCTGCTCCGACGGAAAAATTTGCGATGGGATTTTCATAATCGCCGTTGAACTCGGTTAGAATCACGTTGCCGATTTTAACAGGCTTGCCATCGTATTGAAGAACCGTGCCGCGAATTGGCGTCTCGGTGCGCGGTTGAGCAATCAGAATTGATGGAATTAAGAAGAAGGTGAGAAGAAAAAAAAGTGCGTGTGTGATTTGATTCATTCTCAAATGAATGGTTATGATTAACTTTGCCGCTGTGATTGCGCGCGCAACAAGAAGTGCTTGCGACGATAGCGTTAAAAAAAGCGGCTTGCTAAAAACGAAATAATCACGAGATTTCAAAACTGATGACCAAAGAGTTTCTCGAGGCACTTGCTAAGCCATTTGCGATTGAAGAAGTAGCGATTCGCATCGGTCAAAAGATGAAAGATGGAGAAAGTGCGTCCGTGTTTCTCTATGTTGATGTGCCGACGATTGAGCGACGCCTTGATGCGGTTTGCGTGCAGTTTGGTGCCGATTGGGAAACGCGCAAAGAAATTGTCTCGGTTTCTGAAAAGTCTGTCGTCGTCAAATGCGCCATTACGATACACGAAGGCGGAAAGAGTTTGACGCGCGAAGATTTTGGCGAAGAAGTTCTTTCAAAAGATGGTGCAACCGAAGCCTACAAATCGGCATCGAGCGATAGTTTCAAGCGTGCGGCGCGTGCCTTCGGCGTGGGACGCTATCTTGCCTTCGCGCCGTTTTTTCTTGCCAAACTCAACGACAAAGGTCGATTTGCCAAAGCCGACGCCGTCATCATCGCTGAAATTTATCGACGAATGAACATCACCCTTTGAATTAAACACGATGAAAATTGCCCACATTTCCGACATACACTTGGATTCTCAACGCAATCCGAACTGCATTTCTGACATCGAGATTTTGATTCAGCGTCTTTTTAACAAGGGCTACGACCACTTGGTCATGACGGGCGACATCGTCGACGTCGCCAATTACGACGACCTTTATTTGCTACGCGATGTTCTCGCGCGCAACGGCGTCTTGAATTGGGAGCGCGTTACGATTATTCCGGGCAATCATGACATTTTCGGCAAGTATGAATTTTCAAGCAACGGGGTAGGCGCAACGGCGTCGCGCGCGCTCCAATCCACAGGATTTAACTTCGCCAAAAGACTGCACGAATTTTGCGACATCTTCCGCGAAACCATCACCGACGAGCCTGAAATCACAATGTATTTTCCATTCGTGAAAGTGCTCAATGGTGGCAGAAATGGTGTTGCGATTCTCTCGTTTTCAAGCGTTCTTGAATGGTCGGTGCGGCGCAATCCTGTGGGCTCGCGTGGATACATTCACGCCGAACAGCGGCACGCCGTTGTGCAAAAAGACGTGATGGACGTGGTCAGAGGTCGCTTTACGATTGCGGTGTTTCATCATGCCTATCAAATCTTCGAACCGAAAAATGCCGCCGATGCCGCGTTCATTTGGTCAATGGAACTTATCGAGCGCGAGTCGTTCCTAAAAACCATGAAAAAACTCAATGTCAAACTTGCTTTGCACGGACACTACCACAAAGCCGAAACTTACACGATTGACGGCATGGAATTTATGAACTCAGGCTCGGTGAGAAGCGCGAAATCCAAAATCAATTCCATAACCATTCACGACGACGATTCGTATTCGCAAGAGTTCATCAAACTTTAATTCAACTTTCCAACTTCGATATGACCGCTTTCAAACGCACGCTCATTTCCTTCGCTGTTTTTTTCGTTCTTACTCAATCCGCCCTTGCACAATCTTCCGAAGAAGCCACATCAGGCACAAAAGCCACCATCGAGCCGCGCTATCTTTACAATCTTCCAACGGCAGGCATGCTACGTCGTGGTGCGTATTCGGTTGAAGGCTGGTTTTTTGCGGGCGGCGGCGCAATGTCGACCGTCTCGGTTGGGCTGGCGGAACGCTTCACCTTTGGCGTTTCTTACGGCGCAGGAAATTTGATTGGCTCAGGCAGTCCGAACTGGAATCCCTTGCCTGGCGTGATGGCACGCTATCGCTTGATTGATGAAGATTTACAACTGCCGGCTATTGCGATTGGCTTTGAATCACAAGGACGCGGAAATTTCATTGAAGGCGTTGACCGCTACGAGCGCAAATCGCCCGGCTTCTTTGTTGCCGCCACGAAGAATTTTGAATTTCTCGGATTCCTTGCCCTCACAGGCGGATTTAATTACAGCATTGAACGCAAGGACGATGGCGGTCCGAATTTTTACATCGGTGCTGAAAAAACAATCGGCAGAGAAGTGAGCATTTATGCGCAATATGACTTCGGCTTGAACGATAACAAGCCGCAAGCACTCGGCGATGGAAATGGATTTTTAGATGTTGGCGTGCGCGTCTCGCTCGGTGTGGGTTTGATGATTGAACTCAATCTCACGAACATCAACGATAACTTCAAGAACATTCCTGCGGTTAGCCGCTCGGTGCGTATTGAATATGTCAGCGCATTTTGAGTGATGTATAACTGAAAAGCAAAGCCGGTCAGGAGCAACTTCTTAGCGGAAACTTCATAGCCGCCAAAAATTGTGACGCGCGTCTCAATAAGTTTGAGAAAAAGTGTATTATCTTCATATCGTAACCAAGAGAGACAACTTTCGCAAAAGCGACCAGCTATGAAGTATCTGCCATTACTTTTCGTTTTTCTTTGCTGTGCCTGCGGCTCGACAAAGCAAGAGATGACTAAGCAAGAGGTTCGTCCCTTTGCTAAACTGCCGCAACAAATTCCGCCAAGTCATTGCCGCATTTCAGGCACCATTTCAACGATTGATAGCACACGCTCCCCTGACACGCAAAGCCCCTGTGCCAAAGTCCCCTGTAAAGCCAAAGTGAAAGTCAACAAAATTTTTGGATACGGCTCTGGCTTTACGAACCCGCTCACCGAAGGAAGCGAAGTCGAAATGACCTTCGCCTTTACCCTTGCGCCGACCACCAAAGAACTTTTCCCGAACCTTGACGCCCGATACAAGGGCTTAAAGCAAGGTGATACCTTTCAAGCCGACGTGCAGTTGCAACAGCGACTCGGCGACAGTGCCCCGTCGCTCGTTGTGATGAGTTATGAAGTCAAGTAATTGTTAACTCAAACCTATTTTGAAGTATGAACCGCGACCGAAATCTTCTTTGGACCGTCCTTTTTCTCCTCTCTGCTACGCTTGTTGTTCTGAAACTGCTCTCTCCAACAACCATACTCACAAGCAAAGCCCCGACTCGACCGCCTTCTCCGAAATCACTTTTCGGAACAACAGAAAACCCGCGAGCGCGCACCGAATATGAAGTCAGAAAACTCGTTGACCCTGTAACGAAGCAAATCCCGCGCGACATTCGCCGCCTTGAATTGGAATACGCCGAAACCTTGCCCGTCGTAGATGAATCGTCGTTGGAATCCTTTACTTGGACGCATCGCGGACCGTGGAATGTCGGCGGAAGAACGCGCGCCCTTGCACTTGACATTTCTGACCCCAACGAGCAAACGATTTTAGCAGGTGGTGTTTCAGGCGGCATGTGGCGAAGCACCAACGGCGGCACAAGTTGGACACGCACGACCGACGCTTCACAACTGCAAAGCGTAACGTGTATTGCACAAGACACGCGCCCTGGCAAAACCAACATCTGGTATTACGGCACAGGGGAATTTATTGGTAATTCTGCCAGCGGCGGCGATGCATTTTTCAAGGGCGACGGTATCTTCAAATCCACAAACGGCGGACTCTCTTGGACGCCACTTGCCTCAACGGTTTCAGGCACGCCACAAACCTTTGATGTTGTTACGGACTTCATTTACAACATTGCGATTGACCCCTCCAACACAACACAAGATGAAGTTTATGCCGCGTGCTACGGCGCGGTGCTTCGCTCAACCAACGGCGGCAACTCATGGACCACCGTGCTTAACGGGCTTGGCAATCCGAATCAAGCCTTTGCAACTGATGTGGCGGTTACTTCAACGGGCGTTGTGTATGCAACCGTTAGCGACAACAGTTCCAGCACAAAAGGCATTTTCCGCTCAACTGACGGTGTGAATTGGACCAACATCACGCCAGCAGGCTTTCCCACAACCTATCGGCGAATCGTCATCGGCATTGCGCCTTCAAATGAAAACATCGTGTATTTTTTAGGCGAAACACCGGGCAGTGGAAAGTATAACCCTGTAGATGACGAATGGGCAAGCTTGTGGCGGTATGATGCTTCAACAAACAGTTGGGTCAATCGTTCGGCAAACTTACCCGCTTTTGGCGCGCCTGTCGGAAATTTCAATTCACAAAGCTCTTACAATCTCATTGTCAAAGTCAAGCCCGACAACGCAAATTTCGTTATCATCGGCGGCACGAATTTATATCGCTCGACCGATGGCTTCGCAACTTCAAGCAACACCACTTGGATTGGCGGCTACGCCACGACGAATGACGTCTCGACTTACCCCAATCACCACCCTGACCAACATTCGATGGTGTTTTATCGCAATGCCGCACGAAGCAATTGGCTCTTGAGCGGAAACGACGGCGGCGTAAACCGAACAACAGGCATCAACAATTCAACCGTCTCTTGGACCTCGCTCAACAACGGCTACCTCACGACGCAGTTTTACACCGTTGCCATTCGTAATGCGAGCGGAGACCTCAACATCATTGGTGGCAAGCAAGATAACGGCACCTATCGTGGCGTGTCTAATTCGGGCACGGCGGCGTGGCAAAAAATCTTCGGTGGTGACGGCTCCTTCTGTGCCATTTCATCGGCGGGAAATCCGTATTACGTCTCCGTACAAAACGGAGTGATTTACCGCCTCACGCTCAATCCTGACGGCAGTTACAACCTTTCAAACTGGACGCGTGTCGACCCGCAAGGTGGCTCAGGATACCTCTTCATCAATCCGTTTGCCTTAGACCCCAACAACTCAAATGTGATGTATCTGGCAGGTGGCACCACGCTTTGGCGAAATAACAATCTGACCGGTATTCCATCACTTTCTGAAAATCCTGCGACATTCGGTTGGACGAATTTCAATATCAACACAGGTAGCACGATTACGGCGGTGTCTGTCTCGACAACACCGGCGAACCGCGTCTATTTCGGCACGGCTGATGGCGACATCTTTCGTGCGGACAATGCCAATACCGCATCGCCATCTTTCTTCAACATCACAGGTGCATCTATGCCGCAAGGTTATGTCAGTTGCATCGCCGTCGACCCTGCCAATGCCGACAATGCGATGGTGGTCTTTTCTAACTACAACATCATTAGCCTTTACTACAC
>CALGMC010000031.1 GCA_937959145.1 uncultured Chlorobiales bacterium | reverse complement strand
TTGGCGTTATGCGTTTGGCTGAAGTCGAGCGCGTCGCCAACTGTCCGCACGCCGCGTCAATATCTTTGCCGCGACTGCGTCGCACCGATGCGAAAAGCCCTGCCTCGTGCAAAATGGCTCGGAACTTTTCTTTGCGTGCGTCGCTCGTGCGTTGATAGTCGATATTAGCAATCGGATTGTAATCTATCAAATTGATTTTACTCGGAACACTTCGTGCGAATTTCACTAATGCCTTCGCATCTTCCTCGCCGTCGTTGATTCCATCAAGCAAAAGATACTCGATAAAAATCTCACGTTTTTTGCGCGCATAATAGGCGATGAGTGCTTGGCGCAGTTCTTGAAGCGAGAATTGATAGGCAACAGGCATAAAGTCGCGCCGTTTTTCTTCAATCGCCGAGTGAAGCGAAACTGCCAAGTTGATTTTAGACGCCGACTCCGCCAAGCGATAAATCCCACTGACAATGCCAACCGTTGAGAGCGTAATATGTCGCTCGCCAAGTTGGAACGGATAGCGATGAGAGGTAAGGATATACGCGGATTCCATCACGCGCTCATAGTTGAGCATAGGTTCGCCCATGCCCATAAAGACGAGGTTCGTAATGCGTTGATTCCAATGCGTTTCTGCCCACTCGGCGGCGACTTCCACTTGTCCGACGATTTCACCTACCGCGAGATTTCTTGTAAAACCCATGTAGCCTGTCGCACAAAACTTGCACGCCATAGCGCACCCTACTTGCGAGGAAACGCAAATCGTGAGTCGCTTTTGCGATTCGCTTTTGAAGTCGGGAATCAAGACGGTTTCAATTTCTTTTCCGTCGTCCAACAAGAAAAGAAACTTGACGGTTTGCGCACGCTCAATTTCTTCTGACCCTGAAACAAAGGAGGGCACAAGCCGCGAGATGAAGAAGTTTTCCGACAGTTTTTGGCGAAGTGCTTTGGGAAGGTTCGTCATGTCGGAAAAATTCAGAACACCGCGATATGCCCATTCCATCACTTGCTCGGCGCGAAACGCTGGCTCGCCAAGTCGAGCAAGTTCGTTCTGAAATTCAGAGAGGCTCAATGATTTAAGGTCTTGCACGTGCGCGTCTTGTAGTGTTAAGTGCTTGAATGGTAACGGTTTCCGAAAGTGATGCTCTGAAAATAAAAAAGCCCGCTGAAAAACGGGCTTCCTTTTTAGGTGCTGGGGTGCTAGGATTCGAACCTAGGAATGTCGGCTCCAAAGGCCGATGCCTTACCGCTTGGCGACACCCCAATCAGAAAATTCAGTGCTGTAAAAAACAAAAGCAGAACAAAAGCGGACACTCCCCCTCACAAACGATGTTGTTTTCTTCCTTTCGGAAGCATCGTGATGTTCTATTGCAAGTAGAGAGTTAGGAATCTTCGCTTTACCCTGCGAATGAGGTTTGAGCGGTGTGTCCGTTAAAACTGCAAAACTTGGCGCAAAGATAATCAAGTGAAAGTGAAAAGCAAAACGTTGTGTAAATCGTTTTGGCAAATCTCTCTTGAAGTCGCCTCGTGCCTGAACGACTTGAAGGGTGTGGCGTATCGCACAGGCAAGAATTTAATGCACGATTTTTACGTTGTTTTCGGAGAAAGATTTTTTAATTTGCCGCCGCTTTATTGCACAATTAACGCAGGGCAAACTTGTCTGCTTTTTCTCAACATTAACATTTCCAAGTAACATATGACAAATGCAGTTTTCAACCCCGAAGAAACCACCATGCTGAGCCTCTTTTCCGAGTTGGAAAAATATGAGCACGAGCAAGTCATCTTTTGCTCCGATAAGAAAGTCGGGCTTCGTGCGATTATTGCCGTTCATAACACGACGCTCGGTCCTGCACTTGGTGGCGCACGCATGTGGCAATATGCAAGCGACTTCGAGGCTCTCATTGACGCGCTCCGACTCTCTCGCGGCATGACTTACAAAGCCGCTGTCTCTGGCTTGAATTTAGGAGGCGGGAAAGCCGTCATCATTGGCAATTCAAAGACCGACAAGAGCGAAGCCCTCTTCCGAACCTACGGGCGATTCGTGGAAGGGCTGGGCGGCAGGTATATCACAGCGGAAGACGTCGGAACGGATGTGCGCGACATGGAGTATGTGCGCATGGAAACCAAGTATGTAACAGGAATTTCGCGTGCGCTTGGCGGAAGCGGCGACCCTTCGCCTGTAACTGCGCTTGGCGTCTATATGGGCATGAAAGCCGCTTGTGCAGAGCGATATGGAAGCGACAGTTTGAACAAAAAGAAAGTTGTTGTTCAAGGTGCAGGACACGTTGCCTATCACTTGTGCGGATACTTGCGCAGAGAAGGCGCGAAGGTTTTCGTGAGCGACATCTTCGAGGAAAAAGCCCGACGCATTGTTACGGAATATGGCGCAGAGTTCGTTCACGCCGACCAAATCTACGATGTTGAAGCCAATATCTTCTGCCCTGCGGCACTCGGCGGCATTCTTAACGACGAGACCATTCCGCGCCTCAAAGTCGACATTATCGCAGGTCCTGCCAACAACCAACTCAAAGACGAGACGATTCACGAGCAGATGCTTCTCGATAGAGACATTCTCTACACGCCTGACTTCGTCATTAACGCAGGCGGCTTAATTAACGTGGCGAACGAATTAGAAGGCTACAATCAAGAGCGCGCGCTTTCGCAAGCCAAAGAAATTTACGATGTGATTAAAAACATTCTCAAAACGGCAAAGAAGATGAACCTAACGGCGAATCAAGCCGCCATT
>CALGMC010000030.1 GCA_937959145.1 uncultured Chlorobiales bacterium | reverse complement strand
GCCGCCGAGAATGCGCCCCACTCTGTATTGAGCCACTGAATTGGCTCTATGCCGAATTTGGCTAAGATGAGATTCACCGCGCCATATTCGTAATTAAACAAGCCACGCCAGTTCAGCGCGGTGATGTATTGCGGCACTGCCCACGGCAAAATGAGAATCACGCGAAACCACGATTTGCCCTTGATGTTCTTATTGATGAGAATAGCCAGAAAGACGCCAATGGTTACGTGGAAAAATAAATTCAATGCCGTCCAGATGAGTGTTTTGCCCAAGAAGAGCCAAAACTTTGAATCGGTTAGAACATTGACATAATTGCCGAAGCCTTTGAAACTCCAATCGCGGAAGTGCTCAAGGTTCATATTGCTGAAACTCACCAGCACGTTGTAGATGAAGGGATAAAGGACAATCGCCGCCATTACAAGGAGCGACGGTGCGGCGTAGATATATGGAATCCAGTTAATTTTGTCCTTTTTCTCTTCAATCGTTGTGGGTGCAAGAGGCGAAGGCAGTTTTTCCGTTGTTGGTGTTGATAGCGTCGTTTGCATGGCAAGTGAGTTCAGTTGTTTGAGTTGTTACAAGTTACTCTTTCATTTCGCGAATGAGTTTCACGGCAAGGTCTTGCATTTCTTTGGCGGCTTGTTCAGGGCTTTTACTGCCGTTCAAAACGGCTTGATAGGATGGGCGCATTGAATCCCAAATGACGCGCATTTCGCTCACGACGGGCATCGGCTTTCCGACCATGATTTGCTCCATTGAGCCTTTTAGATTTTCATCGGCGATTTCAGACAGTTTCGCAAAGGCTTCGCGCCGCGACGGAATTGTGCCGACGGCTTTGGTGAATTCCAATTCAATTTCTGGACTGCACAAGAATTTGAGCAAGTCGACCGTTGCTTTAAGTTTTTCGCCACGCGTGTTGATGTTGATGCTGTAGCCTCTTGGCGAGACCATCGGCGCGGGATAGAGCCCGGTTTCATCGTTAAGCGGAATGCGTGCAATACCGAAGTTCATGCCTGCATTTTTGTAAGTCGCCCACGACCATGGTCCGTTGATAATCATGGCGGCTCTGCCTTCTTTGAAGAGCGCGTTTGCGGTTTGGTAATCGCAATCGGGCGGAATGATTTTGTGTTTATCGCGCAGCTCGACAATGAGCCGTGCGGCTTTGATGGTGGCTTCGGTGTTCAGCGTTGGCTCGGCATTTTCGTTCATGACGCCGCCGCCATAGCCACCAACAAAGGGAATAAAGAAATAGGGCTCGGTGTAGTTCCACACAAGCCCGTAGTTGCCGCCTTTTGTGAAGCGTTTTCCGACTTCAATCATTTCGGAAATGGTTTTTGGCGGCGTCGGAATTAAATCTTTGTTGTAGACGAGGCAAAGGTGATTGCCGATTTGGTCGGCGATTTGGTAGAGATGTCCGTTGAGGTAAGTATTTGCGGGAAAGGGTTCGGTGATGAAACTATCTAAAAACGCTTGTTCGAGTTTGACGCCATCGGGCAGTGAATCAAGTGCGTGAATGATTTGAAGTTTGGTGAACGGTCCGACCATATCCGATGGACCATAAACAAGTTCTGCGCCGCTTCCGCCGAGCGCGGCAATCATGAAGTTGGTGCGAATGGGTTCAGTTTCGTAGAAAAGTTCTCGAAACACGTAGCCTTTTTTCGCCCATTCTCTTCCAGCGGAATCTTCTTTGACGAATTTCTCGAGAGCGGCATCTAAAATTTTGCGCTCTCCGGGTTGCATTTGCGTCCAAATTGAGACGACTTTTTCGCGGCTATCGCCACAGCCAGAGACAAGAAACAAGAGAATGAAAATGCACGATGTGAATCGTGACAATGTTAATCGAGATGATGTTAATCGAGATTGCGTCATTGGCTTACAGCGTTAAAAAATCGGAAAGTCCGAATGTGCATCGGATAGAGCATCACCTTCCGAGACATTCGGACTTCCGAATCAATCAATCAAATCAAAGAGCCGATTACTTGATGAGCATCATCTTCATCGTCTTGGTGAAGTCGCCGGCTTGCAAGCGATAGAAATAAACACCGCTTGAAAGGTTAATGGCGTTGAACTGTTGCGTGTAGGTGCCCGCCGCCATGCGTTGATTGACGAGCGTTGCGACCTTTTGACCCAAGATGTTGAAGACTTCGAGCTTCACATCGCTTTGCTGTGGCACTGCGAAGCGAATGACGGTCGTTGGGTTGAACGGGTTCGGATAGTTTTGCTCCAACGCGAACGATTTTGCAACGGTTGTTTCGCGTGTTGGTGCGCCGAGATTGCCCGTTGTGGTCGCGTTTTCAATTACGCCGAAGGTTGCATTGATGACGAAGTTCGTCGGACCGGTAATCGTTGGGAAGTTGACGGTATGGTCTTGACCGAAGCCGGCTTCGTTGTCGGTATTGACAGGCGGACCAGGCATGCCCACATACGCCACACCGAACTTAAAGGCTTGACTTTGCGAGAAGACATTACCTGCTGGTTCTGTGCGCGTAACAGTCCAAATGGTATCGGTTTGGCGATTGCCGTTGAGCGGCGACATTCTCACCAAGTTAGCGTTGGTTGTGTCCCAACCGCCTGCAAACGAGCCGATGTGCGGGTTGCTTCCGAAGAGCACGATAAAGAGCAAGCCATTTGCGGCGCGCATCGAGTCGAGGCTCTTGCCGTCGGTGAGCGTTCTGCCTTTGATATTGACGCGATAGGTGAAGTTCACATCTGCTACAAGCGGCGATTGAACCACCAAACGCGGCGTTACAAAATCTGCCATCGTTAAAACTGTATCGCTGGTAACATTCCAAGTGTAGAACCCACCTGCACCGTCGTTGCCTGTGAAGCTGGAGACGGGTTGAATCGGCAGAGGAATTTGTCGGTCGCCACCAAGTTCATATGCGCTGTTGCTGAACTTGCTAAACGGCAAGCCACGGAATTTCCAAGTGATGGTATTTCCAGAGACCGCACGAATGAAGACTTCGCCTGCATAGTTGTTCGTAAAGCCTTGACGGAACATTCTCACGGCTCGCGTTTGACCTGTAACGCCTGTCAGAATTTGGCTGTTTGCCGCACCTGTGGTTGCAACAGAGTCAAATCCGCCGAAGAGTGCCGCGAAGAGCGTATCCGTTGCAGGGCTAAATCCACCCAGACCCGCGACGCTGGCACGGAACGTTACGCGATAAAATTTCTGCGTGCCGACATTCGAGCCGTCGTTGTTCCAATAGCGTGCGGGCAAAAGTTTGAAGCCAGCCGTCGCCGTATCCACACGGTTGCCGAAGTTGCCCGGTCCGCCCGGATTTTCATATTGGTCGTTGCGACGAATCCAGAACTTGTATTGGAAGGGACCTGTGTAGTTTCCGACATTAACAAATGCCGTGTAAAGGCTATCGGCA
>CALGMC010000029.1 GCA_937959145.1 uncultured Chlorobiales bacterium | reverse complement strand
GACGGCGGACTTCGCTTCTACGGCGTGCGCGTTGACATCACAGAGCGAAAAAAATTGGAAGCGGAACTTGCCGCACGGCTCAAACAAATTCAAGACACGCAAACGCATTTGATTCAGTCCGAAAAAATGTCAGCACTGGGGCAAATGGTGGCAGGCATTGCGCACGAGCTCAACACGCCGATTGGTTATGCCTCCAATAATGTTGCCCTGATTCGCGAACGCTTCTCGATTATCTCCAACCTGCTCTCCAAAGCCTTGAAAGCACAAGACGCGGTTTATTCAGGCGAGTTAGAACAAGCGCTTGCGATGATGCAGGAAATTCGAACCTCACAAAACGGCACAGTTGCCGAACTTGAAGAAACGGTGCGGCGAACGGAACGGCTCTTCATCGGCATTTCATCGGGCTTTGAGCAAATGACGAACCTCGTGCGCTCGATGCGCAACTTCGCACGCTTAGACGAAGCCGAAATGAAAAAAGCCGATATTAACGAGGGTATCAAAAACTGCCTTATGATGGTTGGACACATGCTCAAAGACAAAGACATTGAACTCTCCACCGAGTATGGCATTTTGCCGCTTGTTGATTGTTTTCCTGCACAACTCAATCAAGTCTTTTTGAACCTCATCGGCAACGCCATTCACGCCGTTGAGGAAAAACCGAATGGTCAAGTTCACATCAAAACATCGCTCGAACACGATTATGTCGTCGTGCGCGTTCAGGACAATGGCAAAGGCATTCCCAAACATGTGCAATCGAAAATTTTTGACCCGTTTTTCACGACCAAGCCCGTTGGCAAAGGCACAGGCTTAGGGCTGTCCATTTCATTTGATATTGTTCAAAAACATCACGGCACGCTCACCTTTGAAACCGAAGAAGGCAAAGGCACCACGTTCATCGTGAAAATTCCTGCAACAGATTTTTTGCAGACCTCTGTGTAACGCTTTGAAGAACCGATGCGCCAACTATGAAACAACTTAAATTGCTTTTAGTCGATGATGAGCCTCAGATTTTGGAAAGCTTGTCGCAACTTTTCGACTACGACTACCGGGTTCTAACTGCCACAAGCGGCGAAGCGGCACTCTCGCTTCTCAATTCGCATCGCGATGTGGCGATTGTCATCAGCGACCAGCGCATGGCAGGCATGCGCGGCGTCGACCTGCTTCGCCACGTCAAACAAATCATTCCCGAGTCGATGCGAATTTTGCTTACGGGCTATTCCGACCTTGAATCCGTGCTTCAATCCGTCAATGTCGGCGAAGTCTTTCGATATGTTCGCAAGCCTTGGCAACCTGATACGCTCAAATCGATTGTCGCGCTTGCCGCCGCAACCTACATCTTGCGCGGTCAACGCGAGAAAAAGCAGGATTTATTTTCAGATACATCTGCTTCGCTCGTTAACGCGCTTAAATTCAATGCACCGCCCGCTGCCCACGAATCACTTCCTTCTGATTCCCAACAAGCGCATTTGAAACCCGATGCGCCAAACGATAAACAAGAGGATTTAGAAAGCGACACGCTCAATAACAACGACGCATCTTCAGACGAGCAACGCTCAATCGAGCAACGTCCTACCGAAACGCCATTCATTGAGCCGCCGCCAATCGACGCGGCTGTTCCCAACGCAACCTTTTCTCTCGAGCAGGAATTTTTACACGATGTTGAAAAAACGCTTGATACCCTGCCCGTTCATCTCGATTTGGACGACGACATTCAACCCATTGAAAATTTACAAGCCGAATTTCAATCGTATTTCACCGACGATATTTTAGCCGAACTTAAACGCTACGAAAGTTTCGAGGAAGAATTTTTTGCTCGCCTCAACGAAGCCAACGACCTTGATTTAATCGCTTCCGACGACTTAGGCAGTTTTGAAAAACGTTTCTGCGGCAAGAGCGGCAAGCCGCGCGTCTTATTCGTCGACGACGACTCCGACGTGCTTTACCTCATCTCTGAAACCTTCAAGCGCGAATACGACGTCTTTACCTGCCTTTCGGCAGAATCGGCGATGGAGCTTTTGGAAGGAAAATCTTTTTTCGCGTGCATCGTAGCAGATTTGAGAATGCCCGGACAAAGCGGCTCCGAGTTTCTCATTCAAGCCGAAGCGATTGAGCCACTTGTGCCAAAAATTTTAATGTCTTCTTACGCCGACGCGGAAGTTATCGTCTCGCTGGTCAATCATGGGTTGCTGTATCGATTCGTCTCTAAGCCATATGACGTTCCGAACCTGAAAAATATCATCGTAAGCGCGGTCGAAGAATGTCGCCGCCGTGTTGAGCGCGGCTTGAAATATCGCGGCATCAAAAAAGCATTCCTCAATTCCAAAGAGAATGCAAAGCCTGTTCAACAAGATGAACTCTACTTCGCGCCCAAAGATACAGTTGCCGACGGTCTGCGCACGCAATTAGAAAACCTCAATCGCCTTACCAAAAAGTAATCCCTACTTTCTGAGAACATTAACCCCTTGTTCCCTCTTGTTCCTTCTTATTCCTTCTTATTCCTTCTTATTCCTAAAGGAGCGCGGCGACGGGCAACTACCGCAAAAATGAAATCCCTTCTCGTTCTTCATTCGCCATTACTCACAATTCATTATCTTAACGCTCATTAATTCATTTCATCGTTTAATGCACTACAAACTTTTCGGCAATTCAGGATTGCGCGTTTCAGAGATTGCGCTCGGCACCATGGGCTTCGGCAACGAGTGGGGCTGGGGTGCCGATTACGAAACAAGCAAAAAAATTTTTGACATTTATGCCAACGCTGGCGGAAACTTCATCGACACTGCCAACATCTACACCGCAGGCACATCGGAAAAATTTTGTGGCGATTTTGTCGCTCACGACCGAGACCACTTCGTCATTGCCACCAAATACACGCTTCAAGACCGAATGAACGATGTGCATTATGCGGGCAATCACCGAAAAAACATGATGCGCTCCGTGCGCGAAAGCCTCAAACGTCTCAAAACGGATTTCATTGACCTTCTTTGGCTTCATGCGTGGGATTTCACCACACCCGTCGAAGAAGTGATGCGCGGATTGGACGACCTCGTTTCGCGTGGCATTGTGCATTATATCGGCATTTCCGACACACCCGCGTGGATTGTCTCGCAAGCCAATATGCTCGCCGACCTGCGCGGCTGGACAAAGTTCGTCGGATTGCAAATCGAATACTCGCTCCTTCAACGCACCCCTGAACGCGACCTGCTTCCAATGGCGAAAGCATGGAACATGACCGTAACGCCTTGGGGCGCACTCGCTGGCGGCGCGCTTTCGGGCAAATACTTGCGCGGCGAAAAAGGGCGACTTCCTGAAAACAGCGCGCGCCTCAACGAGCGAAGCACGGCGATTGCCAAAGAAGTCGTTGCCGTTGCAGAATCACTCGGCGCAACGCCCGCACAAGTTGCGCTTAAATGGACGATGCAACAAGGATTTTCTGTTGTGCCGATTGTCGGTGCAACAAAACCCGAACAACTTTCAGACACGCTCAAATCGCCTGAACTTACGCTCTCGAGCGAACATCTCGAACGATTAAACGCCGTCAGCGCGATTGAACTCGGATTTCCGCACGATTTTCTCGTGAGCGACGCCGTCAAAGGCGCACTCGGACGAACGCAAAGCATGATTATTAAGTAACTTTAATTGTTGGAATTTATATGGCGATTCTCGCCGTCATTCCCGCTCGATACGCCTCGACGCGCTTTCCAGCAAAGCCGCTTGCAATGATTGAAGGCAAACCGATGATTCAGCGCGTTTATGAATCCACGTTGCGATGCACTGCCTTCTCAAAAGTCGTTGTTGCCACCGACGATGAGCGCATCGCCAACGCTGTTCGCGCCTTCGGCGGCGAGGTTGAACTGACGCGCGTCGAGCATCAAACCGGAACCGATAGAATCGCCGAAGTCGCCAGCCGACACCCCGATTATGATGTGATTGCCAACATTCAAGGCGACCAGCCTTTCGTAACGCTTGAAGCATTAGAAAAACTCGTTGAGCCTTATCTGCGCGACGAATTGCCCGAAATGACCACCGTCGCCGCCCCGCTCGATATGCTTTCAGGATACCGAGACGAACACACGGTCAAAGTGATTTGCAATCAGAAACATCGTGCAATGTATTTTTCGCGTGCGCCGATTCCGTTTCTCCGAAATGCGGTTCACAATCCGCCTGTGTATCATCATATCGGGCTGTATGCGTTCCGTCGCGATTTCCTCTTCTTTTATGCGATGCTTCCGCCCTCACCGCTTGAACAAGCCGAATCGCTCGAGCAACTTCGCGCTTTGGAAAACGGTTACACCATTCAAGTTGGCATTATCTCAAAACCCATTTTGGAAATCAACACGCCTGACGATTTAGCCAAAGTCCACTTGCTTATTAAGACAGGCGCACTGACACTTTGACGAACGAATAAACAGACTTTGAAAAATTTCTCTACTGACTTATTCTTGCTCATCATTTGCCTCGAAGGTTAAACAAGGTCTAAACACTTTTCAACGATGAACGAAACGCTTACGCCACCGAAATCGCTCGCGCTGTTGGATTTCAACAACACCGAAATTGCCTTTGCCTCAAAGACGAATCGGCAACTCTCCGAGCGTTATTGGATTTTCCGCGCAATGAACAATCCCACGCTTACCAAACTCGGCACATCGGTTTTGGGTTGGGCGATTCGCTGGAAGTTGCCTGTTAAGGGGCTTATCAAAGCCACGATTTTCAAACAGTTCTGCGGCGGCGAAACCGTTGAGGAGTGCTTGCCTGTTATGGAAGAACTTGCAAAATCCAATATCAAATCCATTCTCGACTATTCTGTCGAGGGTGAAGAAACCGAAGAAGTTTTTGATAGCGTCGTTGAAAAAGTCATCTACACGATTGAAAAAAGCAAACAAACGCCGCACATCCCTTTCGCCGTCTTCAAGATGACGGGCATTGCGCGGTTTGGCTTGCTTGAAAAAGTTAGTGCAGCGCAAACGCTCTCGCCCGATGAAGTTGCCGAATGGAACAGAGTTAAATCTCGCTTGCATAAAATCTGCAGAGCCGCACAAGAAGCGCGCCTGCCCGTGATGATTGATGCCGAAGAATCATGGATTCAAGCCGCGATTGATTCGCTTGCCGATGAAATGATGGAGCAATACAATAAGCAGATGCCGCTTGTCTATAACACGATTCAACTTTACCGTAAAGACCGATTGACATTTTTGAAATCTTCATTTGCAAAAGCGGAAAAGGGTGGCTACTACTTGGGCGTGAAACTCGTGCGCGGTGCCTACATGGAAAAAGAACGACAACGCGCCGCTGAACACGGCTACCCTTCACCGATTCACGACACAAAAGAAGATACCGACCGCGACTTCAACCTTGCACTTGACTTTTGCATCGCACACATCGAGCGCATCGGCGTTTGTTCAGGCACGCACAACGAAGAGAGCAACTTCAAACTTGCAAGACTTATTCAAGAAAAAAACTTGCCGTTCAATCACCCACATCTTTACTTCTCGCAACTTTACGGCATGGGCGACCACATCAGTTACAACCTTTCCAAGATTGGCTTTAACGTCTCCAAATATTTGCCCTACGGCGAAGTAAAATTTGTGCTTCCTTATCTCTTCCGAAGAGCGCAGGAAAACACCGCCGTTGCAGGCTACGCCAGCCGCGAACTTCGATTGCTCATGGCAGAGCGGGCACGGCGCAAGGG
>CALGMC010000028.1 GCA_937959145.1 uncultured Chlorobiales bacterium | reverse complement strand
AAGCGTCGCTTCAAGATGGGGCAAGTGAAACTGCCGCGCGTCTCTCGCTCTGCTTTCCCCTCGACCTTTACCGTCATGAATATGCTCTGTGGCTACGGCTCAATTATTTGTGCGGAACAGCGCGAGTATGCGCTGGCGGGGTGGTTTATCATTCTTGCCGCCGTGTTTGATACGATTGATGGTTTCATTGCACGATTAACAAATTCCTCATCGGAGTTCGGCGTTGAATTGGATTCGCTTTCGGACTTGGTTTCGTTTGGCGCGGCACCGTCGTTCCTTGCTTACAAATTTGGATTGGAACAATTTGGAATCTGGGGTGCGGTGCTGAGTTCGGCGTTGATGGTCGGCAGTGGCTTGCGCCTTGCGCGTTTCAATGTGCAACTCGTCGGATTTTCAAAGGATTATTTTTCAGGATTGCCCACGCCTTCACAAGCCATGACGCTCTCGACATTCGTCATTTGGACAAGTAGCGAGTATATCTTCACCGTCGAAGAAATGAAACTTGCGCTCATTGCGCTCACGCTGATTCTCTCACTGCTCATGGTGAGCACGGTCAAATATGATTTGCTCCCGAAGCCGAAAGAGTTCAGGAAATATCCGTTCAAAACTGCCGCATTCGCGCTGGGCTTTTTAGCCATCTTGCTTTTTCAAGCCAAAGGATTTTTCTTTGCGATGTGTTTTTACATCATTTTTGGCATCGTGCGATATGTGTATTTCTTTTTCAGCGAAGAAATATCCGAGAGCCGCAGTGAGCCTTCCGCTGAGCCAATAGAGCCATCTTTAACAAAACCAAACTCAAACAAACTAAACTCACAACCATGAAATATCTCGTTGTTGCCCTTTTGGCAATGTCGCTTGCCAGTTGCGCCAAAAAAGAAGAACCAAAACCGCAAACGGTTGAAGCCCAAAAGCCCGCGCCAAAATTGGAAGAATGGGCGGAAATGGAAATTTTCCACAATGTGATGGCTGAAACTTTTCACCCAATGGAAGACGGTGAAATGAAACCTATCTTGACACGCGCGCAAGAAATGGCAGATAAAGCCAAAGCGTGGCAAAATTCGACGCCGCCTGCTCGATACGAACCCGTTAAGGACTCCGTGAATTTTTATCTCGCCAAACTGGTCAGCGAATCGCAAGCCCTCGCTGATATGGTCGCTAAAAAAGCCAAAGAAGACGACATCAAGAAAAACCTAACGGCTCTCCACGACCGCTACCACACCGTTAGCGATTTCTGCTACTCGATTGATAAAGAACTCAAAAAGAAACTGCGCGAAGAAGCCAAACATTAACACCGCCATGTATCGAGCAAAAATCAAAGTAACCCTTCGCAAATCGATTTTAGATGTGCAAGGCAAAGCCGTTCAATCGGCACTGCATAAACTCGGCTACGGCGATGTGGAATCGGTGCGCATCGGAAAGTATATCGAGCTTGAACTTAGCGACCAAGACGAAGCCACTGCGCGTAAAAAGGCCGATGAGGCTTGCCAAAAATTGCTCTCCAATCCTGTGATGGAAGATTATAGTTTTGAACTCGAAAAAGTGTAACGGGCGAATGATGTGGCGAAAAGTCGAGGCGCGTTTAGTCTTGCTGCTTGTGTTGATGTTAATGGGCGTTGCATGTAAGAACGACAAAAACAATACGCGATCAGTTGAATCTGCCAAGCCTGTCAAGGCAAACATCGTCAAGAAGAAAATTCAAGTCGACACCGCCTTCATCATGGTCGAGCTTGCCGACGACGAACAAAAGCGGCAAATGGGCTTAATGTTTCGCGATTCGCTCGAAGCAAATAGCGGCATGCTTTTCATTTTTCCCGAACCCAAAAAGCAAAGTTTTTGGATGAAAAACTGTCGCTTCCCAATAGACATTGCCTACATCGACGCCTCGCGTAGAATCACTGATATTGTTTCAATGGTGCCGCCTGAAAGCCCGTTTATCCCCGACGATAGTCTGCCAACCTACCCGTCAAGTGTGCCTGTTCCCTACGCCTTAGAAGTGCCGAAAGGCTGGTTTGAGGAGCGCGGAATTCGCGTTGGCGCAATGGTAAAGTTTTAATTGAAATGAACATCGTCAAAGATGTGTTTCCGTTTTTGAAGATTGAACTTTAACTTCAAGCCCGTTGTAGCATTCCCAACTCTAACGAAGCAAGGCACACATGAAAGAAACGAAAGTCGCTTCCCCAAAAGCAACCGAAGTGAAGACAAAAAAGAGCGAAAAAAATATGCTCACGGTCGAGGAAATTTTTACGGAGTTTTTGAAGAAAAAAGGATATCGATCGACGCCTGAACGCGCTATGGTTTTGAATGAGATATATGCTTCCGCTGGACACTTCGACGCCGACGAAATTTTCATCAGAATGAAACAAAAGGGAAGCAACATCTCTCGCGCAACAGTCTATAACACCCTCGAACTGCTCGTCGAGTGCAACCTTGTTAGCCAAAACAGTTTTGGGCACAAGCATTTGCACTATGAGCGCATTTACGGCTACGAGCATCACGACCACATCGTTTGCGAAGATTGCGGCAAGGTCTTTGAATTTAGCAATCCCAAAATTGAGGAACAGCAACAAACGGTTTGCACCAAGATGGGCTTCGAGATTGAACGCCATACGCTTCAAATTTTTGCGCGATGCACCAAGCCTAACTGCGAACATAAAACCGCCGCCCGCCGCGACTAATGCAAAAGTCAGATGATTCTGAAAAAAATTGAAGACGAATTCTGGACGAGCAAACAGCGTCAGGAATTGCCGTTGCACTATATCCTTTCGTATCGCGCATCGTTCAAAGCCGAATTGCCTGATTTCTTCATTCGCCACTTCTCAAAACAGGGCGAAAGCGTGCTTGACCCCTTCGGCGGACGCGGCACAACGGCACTACAAGCAAATCTGCTCCGACGCATCGCCTTTCACAACGACATAAACCCGATTTCACAAAAAATTGCTTATGCTAAAACGCACCCCGTTGCGCTCTCTGAAATCGCAAAGCGACTGCAATCGTTTGACCTCACCACAAACACGCCAATCGATGAGCATCAAGAACTCTTAGCGTTCTACCACCCCGACACATTGAAAGAACTCTTGAATTTGAGACGCGCCATTCAACAAAATTATGACGATGTCAATCGCTTCATTGAACTTGTTGCAGTCTCTCGCTTGCACGGGCATTCAGACGGTTTTTTCTCGGTGTATTCATTTCCGCAAATCGCCGTCTCACCCGAAGCACAGCGTAAAATCAATGCAAAGCGCAACCAAACCCCGCCATATCGCGATGTCAAATCCCGCATTCTGCGAAAAGCAAAGCAATGCTTGCAAGGTGCATTGCGCTTTCAAGAACGCTTCCCTGAATCGCTCAACAATCAAATTCGCACAGGCGATAGCCGAAATATGAGTTGGATTGAATCCGAAACGATTGACCTCGTGGTAACCTCGCCGCCGTTCTTGGATAAAGTCGATTACATCAAGGATAACTGGCTCAAAGCGTGGTTCTACGGCATTAACGAAGATTCCTTCAAAGACGCTTTAGTGCAAACACGCAACTTGGAAGAATGGAAAACTTTTATGCGCGAGACCTTAAAAGAACTTTATCGTGTGGTAAAAGAAAACGGAACAGTTGTAATTGAAGTCGGCGAAGTGATGTATAAAAACCAAACGGTCAATTTAGATGAAATCGTTGCGGAACTCGGAGAAGAGGTTGGTTTTTCGCTCTACGCGATTTTCATTAACAAACAACGCTTTACGAAGTTGGCAAACTGCTTCGGCGTCGCCAACAACGAAAAAGGCACAAATACAAATCGTTGCGTTGTAATGGTCAAAGGTTATGCTCAACATTTGAATGTGCCTCTTGAAAAAACAACACTAAGCTTATTTGAAAACGATTACAACTCATGACCGATAAAGAAAGGCTGGCACGATATGAGAAACTTCTTAGACAAATCTTACAACCTTTGGAAGAAGTGCCGCTCGAATTATTTGTTCGCGCAATCTCTGAAAAACGCATTATACCCATCGATCCAAAAAATGAATTAGATGCGAGCCTTCTCAACCGACTTGAATTAGTTGTAAGACGAGTTCTCAAAGAAATCAATAAAGTTGGAATCGATACATACAGACCGAATGAAGCTGGAAATAAGGCAGAAGAATTTGTAAGGTTAGCATTAGAAGAAAATTCTTTCAGGTTACACAAACTCTCTCAGAGTGCAGGCTATCCTGACCTTCTCATATTTGATGATGCCGAGAGACCAACATATTTGGAAGTAAAAACTTTCAACATCAAAACCGTGAACTCTACATTGCGAAGTTTCTTTATTTCTCCTCCAAAAAAGAAAAGCAAAATTGAATTTGATGCGCGACACTTGCTTGTTGCTTTTCAGTTAGAAAGAAAGAATGCAAAGTTTTACGCGGAAAAAGCAAGCCTTTATGATATTGCGTTTCTAATGGGCGAGGTTAAGCGAGAGTTCAACACCAGCAATCAAAAACTTTATGCAAGTCCATACTCAAAAGAATTGTTCAGCCTTTTGGCATAAGGTAATCGTGCTTGTGTTGTGCGTGTGGAGTGTGGCGAATCTATGCGTTGCGCAGTCGCGTGGCGGGTCGGGCTTTGGCACGGTGCGCGGCAAAGTCTCCACGCTGTCAAACGAAGTCATCACGGAAAACTTCATCATTGTAGATTCGCTTACAGGCGAAAAAGCCGAAAAAGAATTTCGCCGAAGAAAGCAAGAGCCGATTGCGGGCGCGAAGGTGCGCGTGCTGGGCACATCGCTTGGCGCAATCACGGACGCCAACGGAAACTACATCATTCGCAACATCCCGCGCGGACTTTACGACCTTGCCTACTCTGCCGACGGCTACAAAACCGACATCTTCAAAAATGTGTGGATTAAAAGCGATACCATTTCCGAAATCGATCTTTTGCTCGAAGAAAACATTTCCGCACAGCGCGAAGTCGTCGTAACTGCCAATCGCTTCGAGCAACGCCTTCAAGATGTCGCGATTTCTACTTCCATTCTCGAGCCTGATTTCATCACGAACCGCAACAGCATTTCCATCGATGAAGCCTTGCGCTTTGTGCCGGGCGTGAATTTTACGGGAGCCGATATTAACATTCGCGGCTCGAGCGGCGTGAGCTTCGGCGTAGGAAGTCGCGTGCAACTGCTTATTGACAACGTGCCACTGCTTGCAGGCGACGACGGCGCGGCAAAGTGGGACGCTTTTCCGACCGATTTCATTGAGCGTGTCGAAGTCGTCAAAGGGGCGGCAAGCGCGCTCTACGGCGCATCGGCACTCGGCGGCACGGTCAATATCGTTACGCAAAACGCCTACGAAACGAAAACCAGCCTCCTCGCTTACAGCGGCATCTACGACGCCCCTCGATTCGACACTTGGCGATGGACAAACCGCACACAGTTTTTCAACGGCGTTGAACTCTCGCACAAACAGCAGTTCGGCGCGCTCGGCGTTTATGGCTCGCTCTCACGGCGGAGCGACGAAGGCTTTCGCGAAAACTCGGACTTCGCACGACTTCGACTCTTCACCAAATTCGCCTATCGGCTTTCCGACGAATCCAATCTCACCACGCTCTTCACCTTTGCCGAAGAGCGTAAAGGCAACGCAATTTATTGGCAAGACTTGAACAACATCTTGCGCGACGGCTCACAAGCCAACGCACGGCTTTATTCCGATAAACTTTTCCTTGCGCCGATTTATACTCGGAAACTCTCGCAACGCACCACCTTTATCACGCGCGGGCGATACTACCGCACAAACTTCATCGACTCGCAAGGGCAAGGCTCGCTCGCAAACAGCATCGGCACAGAAGTGCAAGTCATTTCTCTTGTTGGAAGTAAATTTAACTGGACTTGGGGCGGCGACGCACAATACACCACCGTTTCATCAAGCCTGACGGGCGAGCATCAACTATTCAACCTTGCAGGATATGGACAAGTGGAATTTCCTATCCTGAAATCGCTAACCGTAAATTTTGGCATTCGTGCCGACGCATTGGTGCTCAACAGCGATTCGCTTACGGGCGACATCAAAAGCGGCGAGTGGATTGCAAGCATCAATCCGAAATTCGGCTTCGTTTATGCGCTCAACGAGTATTCATCGCTTCGCACAAGTTTCGGCACATCGTTCCGAAATCCTGCGATTACGGAACGCTTCACCACGACTGCCGCACCACCAATTGTGCCAAATCCAAACCTCAAACCCGAACGCGCGTTAAGCACCGAAATTGGATACCTCTTTGCCTACTCGCGCCCAACGCCATTGATGATGGGCATCGTGCTGTCTGAAATCACAGTCGACGCCTCTGCCTACATGAGCCTCTATCGCAATTTAATTGAAGCCACGCTTGCAACGGGCGGCATTTCATTCGACAATGTTTCAAATGCAAGGATTTTAGGAACGGAACTTTCAACCACTTTGAACTTCAATCGCCGCACGGTGCTTGTAACAGCCAGCTACACCTTTCTCAACGCTCGTGATGAAACGCGCAAGGTGCCGCTCTATTACCGCAATCCGCAACTCTTTTATGTTACAACGGAATTCAACTACGGACGCTTTTCGCTCGAGTGGAACTATCGATTTATCGAACGCTTTTCGGCGACAAACCCTGACGCGCCGCTCATCTTCGGACTTTCCACGCCACCGATTTTGAACGTCGACGAAACCGTCAATGCCCACATTCACGACTTGCGATTCGGCATCACGCTTCCGTTTGGAATCCTGAACCTTTATGTGCGCAATCTTTTCAATTACACCTACATCGAACAGCCTGCAACGCCTGCGCCAATACGGCACTTCTTCGCCCAGTTCCGCACACAATTTTGACGAATTGAGGCGTTGCGAATAAATTGCTGTTCAATTTGGCTCACTCGTCAGCAAAACCACGCGCCTGAATGAACTTATCACTGCTCGATTTCAGCATCATTTTTCTCTACCTTCTTTTCAGTTTTCTTGTTGGAATTTGGTATCGACGCCGTGCGTCCGAAAGCACGACGGAGTTTTTCCTTTCGGGCAGAAAACTGCCTTGGTGGATTGCAGGCACGGGCATGGTGGCAACAACCTTCGCCGCCGATACGCCGCTTGCCGTTGCAGGCATTGTCGCCAAAAATGGCATTGCGGGAAATTGGATTTGGTGGTCGTTTGTCTTTGGCGGCATGCTCACCGTGTTTTTCTTCGCACGCTTATGGCGACGGGCGCAAATTCTTACCGACCTTGAATTTATCGAACTGCGTTACAGTGGAAGCGCGGCAGGATTTTTACGCGGATTCAAAGCCGTCTACTATGGCTTGCTTATGAACTGCATCATTATCGGTTGGGTGAATTTGGCGATGTATAAAATCATCAAAATCATGCTTCCTGAAACGAATGCCGAACTCGCTATCATCGGCTTGGCAGTGCTAACCACGTTCTATTCAAGTTTGGGCGGATTGTGGAGCGTGAGCATTACCGATGCCGTTCAATTTGTGATTGCCATGCTCGGCAGTGTGATTTTGGCGGTGCTCGCGCTCAATCAACCTGTGGTAACGGAGCAAGGCGGCTTGATGAAAATTCTGCCCGATTGGATGTTCAGCTTTTTGCCACGCATTGCTGAAGCAACAACAGCGGCAGACGCAGGCGGCATTTTCGCTTTGAGCGCAGGCGCGTTCGTCGCTTTTATTGGCGTGCAGTGGTGGGCGAGTTGGTATCCGGGCGCAGAGCCGGGCGGCGGCGGTTACGTGGCTCAACGCATGATGAGCGCGAAAGATGAAAAACACTCGCTCTTTGCAACGCTGTGGTTCATCGTTGCGCATTACTGCATTCGCCCTTGGCCTTGGATTTTGGTCGGATTGGTCAGCGTCGTGATGTTCCCAACGCTACCGATGGAGCAAAAAGAAGACGGCTTCGTGATGGTCATGCGCGATATTCTGCCAAGCGGATTGAAAGGCTTGCTCATTGCCGCGTTTCTTGCCGCCTATATGTCGACGCTTTCAACGCATCTCAACTGGGGCGCGAGTTACCTCTTAAACGATTTTTACAAACGCTTCATCAAACCCAGCGAAGAAGAAGCGCATTATGTCGCCGTTTCAAGAGTGATGACGGGACTGATGATGGTGGTCGCACTTATCATCACATTCTTTGTGCTGAACACGATTGCGGGCGCATGGGCGTTTATTTTGCAATGCGGCGCGGGCATTGGCTTCGTGCTCATTTTGCGTTGGTTCTGGTGGCGACTCAATGCATGGTCGGAAATCACTTCGATGATTGCGCCGTTTTTAGCCTACACTTACCTTTACGCTTTCACCGATGTGCAATTCCCTGAATCGCTCTTCTACATTGTCGGATTCACGATTGCCACAACGCTTGCTGTAACCTTCCTCACGCCGCCTGAAAGCGTTGAGCATTTGAAAAATTTTTATCGCCGCACGCGCGTCGGCGGTGCATTTTGGAAGCCGATTTCCGACCTTCTTCCCGAAGTAAAATCCGATGGCAGTTATTTCTCGCTGTTCCTGAATTGGTTTTTGGGCGTGGTGTTGGTCTATGCGTTTTTGTTTGGCATTGGAAAATTCATTTTCGGGCAGTGGCTTTATGGCGCGTTGCTTTGTGCGATTGGCGTCGGCGCGGCGGCAGGGATTTATTACGATTTCAATCGGCGTGGTTGGACAAAACTAAATTGACCATCAAAAGTTGGAAAAGAAATGTGCGGATTTTGGAACTGTTCCCTGCATGAAATTTTCATAACTTCACTTTTCTGCGAAACCGATTGGCACATCAGCGCGCAATTTGAATACGAATTTGAACTTGAATCGTCAAAAATTTTTCATACTTCCGCTCGCGCTCTTTGCGTTTTTCTTGACCTCGTGCGCACGCGACGACGATAGTTT
>CALGMC010000027.1 GCA_937959145.1 uncultured Chlorobiales bacterium | reverse complement strand
TTCTCCACCGTCATGCCTTCTTTCGGGTAGAGCAGTTGCAAGTGCGCGACCGCGTGTCCGAATTCATCTTTGGCGGTCTTTTCAAAAACTTGTGCCACTTCTTCATTGCCGAGTTCGCGCGCGATTTCGCCAAAATAAAGATAGCGACGAAATGCCATGGCTTCGCCTGCAAAGGCAGATTCAAGATTTTTGCGTGTTTTCGTGTTGTTGAGCATTGTTTGATGTCGTTTGGATTATTTTAATAATAGTAACAATTACTAATACTGAAAATTAAAAGAAAAAGTTTCAGGGGCACAAGCATTTTTTTGAAAAAGCGAGGAAAAATAATTTTTTGAACATTTTGGAATTTTGCGTGCGAACGATTACTTTTGTAGCCCTTTTTTCTACAACAATTTGCTTTTTACCAATTTTTTTGTAGTTGCTGCCGGTCAAATGAAAGTAAAGTAGAAGAGTAAAGAGGGTGCAGAGTAAAGAGGGTGCAAGGATTGCAAGGATAAGTGATTGTTTCGGAATAATGGCTAAGGTAATTGATGAAAGCAGGTAGATTGAATCGGGAAAGTTGTTTGAAAAACTGTAAGTGCTGGTGTAGCTCAGTTGGTAGAGCAGCTGATTTGTAATCAGCCGGTCGGGGGTTCAAGTCCCTTCACCAGCTCGGCTTGGGTAGGTAGCGAAGTGGTCAAACGCAACTGACTGTAAATCAGTCGACTCAGTCTTCGGAGGTTCGAATCCTTCCCTACCCACTTGGTTGTAATGCATAAATGTGCATGTGCTGATGTAGCTCAGTTGGTAGAGCACGTCCTTGGTAAGGACGAGGTCACCGGTTCAATCCCGGTCATCAGCTCGAGTTGTTTCGTAAGTAATAAGTAATGTGGTTAAGTAATGTGGTCAGAAATACGGGCGTAGCTCAATTGGTAGAGTAGCGGTCTCCAAAACCGTTGGTTGTGGGTTCGAGTCCTACCGCCCGTGCAAATGCACAACGCAATTCAGTGAAGACGCAATCCTGCGAAGAAGTGTGCAAGTGCAAAAGTTTTGAAGAAAGCGAAAGTTCATAGAATTCATAGAAAGAAATGAAACTGACGGAAAAAATTGGCAACTACTATAACGATGTGGTTGCGGAAATGAAAAAAGTGACGTGGCCATCGAAAGACGAACTGCGTGAGTCTACGCTTGTCGTTTTGACCGTTGCGGGTGTTCTCGCTCTTTTCACGTTTGTGATAGATGAAAGTTTAAACTTGCTTATCAAGCAATTTTTGAGATAAAGAATTGAACGCATGAAAGAACAAGAGCAAAGTCAAGAGCCGGAAGTAGTGTCGCAAGATAATTCGGCGCAATCGCCTGAAATGTCTGCCAATACGGGTGCAGAAGGACAAGCAGTTGTGGTAAAGCACCCTGATGTGAAATGGTATGCTGTGCGTACTTATTCGGGTCATGAGCGAAAAGTAAAAGAGCACATCGATAAGGAAGTTGAAAAGCAGGGTATAAAGGAAAAACTCCCGACGGTTCACATTCCATATGAAAGGTTTGTTGAAGTGAAAGATGGGAAGAAAAAAAGCCGCACAAAAAATGCGTTTCCTGGATACATCTTGGTTGAAACAGTCTTAGATAAGCAAACGAAGAGCATTATCCTCGATGCCCCGTCAATTATTGGATTTTTAGGTGTGAAAGATGAACCCATTCCGCTTCGCCCCGATGAAGTCAAGCGTCTTCTCGAAGATGGACAAGAAGAGAAGCGAATGTCGGTCAAAGCTCCGTTTGAGATTGGAAATATGGTTAAAATTACAGACGGACCGTTCAGTTCGCTGACAGGAACGGTTCAAGAAATCAATGCTGAGAAAATGAAGGTGAAAGTGCTTATTGGATTTTTTGGACGAAGCACACCAACCGAATTTGATTTTTCACAAGTCAAGCCCATGAATGCGTAAAGAACGCAAAAACTGAAAACAGCGAAGTTCAATCTTTCGCAGAATTATTTTCGCACACAACTGATACCGAATAAACAATGGCAAAGAAAGTAACGGGGTTTATCAAACTTCAAATTCCCGCTGGGGCGGCGAATCCAGCTCCGCCTGTCGGACCCGCGCTTGGTCAAAAAGGCGTTAACATCATGGAGTTTTGCAAACAGTTCAATGCAAGAACCGCATCGCAACAAGGATTGATTATTCCGGTCGTGATTACGGTTTACTCCGATAAGTCTTTCACCTTTATCACCAAAACGCCGCCTGCCGCAGTTTTGCTCTTGAAAGAAGCAAAGATTGAAAAAGGCTCGGCTCAGCCCAACCGAAATAAAGTGGCGCAAGTAACAAAAGCGCAGGTCAAGAAAATCGCTGAATTGAAAATGCCTGACCTGAACACGACCAAATTGGAGTCGGCAATGTCGATGGTTGAAGGCACGGCGAAAAGCATGGGTATCACGGTCGTAGAGTAACAGTTTTTCAGTGGGAGATGCAATAGCTGTAAAGCAAATTCGCATCGATTTTCTTTAACCACAATTTTATCAAACGCAATGGCAGGAAAAAAATACAAAGCGGCTCTCGCGAAACTCACGCCTAATGCCGAATATACGGTTGCAGAAGCCGTCGCGAAGCTCAAAGAAATCTCAAACACGAAGTTTGACGCAACGCTCGACGTCGCAGTTCGACTTGGTGTCGACCCAAAACACGCCGACCAAATCGTGCGCGGCACGGTTGCACTTCCGCACGGCATTGGAAAAAGTGTGCGCGTGCTCGTGATGTGCAAGGCAAATAAAGAGCAAGAAGCCAAAGATGCAGGTGCAGACTATGTTGGCTTGGCTGAATTTGTAGAGAAGATTCAAGGCGGATGGACAGATGTCGATGTAATTATCGCCACGCCTGATACAATGGGCGAAGTGGGTAAGTTAGGTAAAGTGCTCGGTCCGAGAGGGTTGATGCCGAATCCAAAATCTGGAACGGTAACGATGGATGTCGCCAAAGCCGTGAAAGAAGTCAAGTCGGGTAAAATTGAGTTTCGTGTCGATAAAGCGGGAATTGTTCACGCGGGCGTCGGCAAAATGTCGTTTGACGGGTCAAAGTTGACTGAAAATGTAAACGCCTTTTTAGATGCGGTGCTTCGTGCGAAGCCCTCGGCGGCGAAAGGACAATACATCAAGTCGGTATATCTCTCGAGCACGATGTCGCCTAGTGTTAAAATTAAGCGCGACGAGGTCGTACTGTAAATTGGAAAGGAAACAACCATGAAAAGAGAACAAAAAGAAAAAGTGATTGCGACTGTTGCCGAAAAGCTCAAAAAAGCACAAGGCGTGTATTTAACTGATTTTACGGGTTTAACGGTCGAAGAAATCAGTAATCTCCGCAACGAATTTCGTAAGGCGGGCATTGAATATCGGGTTGTGAAAAACACCCTGATTAAAAAGGCAATGCAAGAAGCAAAAATCAGCGACAAAGTGTTTTCTGCGCTGAAAAATTCAACGGGATTAGCACTGTCATATGACGACCCGATTGCACCCGCAAAAATCATCAAAAAGTTTGCGGCTGATAACGAAAAGCTCAAATTCAAAGCGGCAACGATTGACGGAACTGTTTTTGAAAGCAAGCAGCTCAATGATGTCGCGGGAATGCTCAGCAAGGCGGAAAATATCGCGCGTGCGATTGGCACAGTAAATACACTCGTCGCAGGTGTGCCGCGCACCGTCAATGCTGTGATGAGAAATCTCGTCAATGTTCTTGACCAAATCGCGAAGCAAAAAGCGGCATAGGTCTAAGCAGATATTTTTAATCAACAAGTTTTATTACGCACTCAAACAACTAACTTTTTCAGGCAGTGCTCGCTTCTAACATTGCCGAAAAACAAATTTGAAAGGAAAAGAAACAACATGGCATCAGTCGACACACTCGTTGAAGAGATTGGTAAACTAACGCTCACCGAAGCCTCTGAATTGGTAAAGGCTCTCGAAGCAAAATTCGGCGTAACGGCATCTGCACCCGTCATGATGGGCGGCGTTATGCCCGGCGCAGCCGCTGGTGGTGGCGCGCCTGCCGCACCTGCAGAAGAAAAGACGGAATTTGACGTCATTCTTAAAAGTGGTGGCGCGAATAAAATCAACGTCATCAAAGTTGTGCGTGCCGCAACCAATCTCGGACTCAAAGAAGCCAAAGACCTCGTTGATGGCGCACCGAAACCCGTTAAGGAAGGTATCTCCAAAGCTGACGCGGAAAAATTGGCAAAAGAACTCCGCGACGCCGGCGCCGAAGTCGAAGTCAAGTAGTTGCCAACATCACCGTTTTAACGGCAAAGCTCCGCCTCTCAAATTAGACGCGGGGCTTTTGCTGTTTTCGCATCTTCGACCTTCAATCAATCAAAACTAATCCGCTAAAGGCTAAGGCTAAAGGTTTAATAAGTCTAACAAAGTGAGATAGATTGAAAAAGATTGAATCGAGCAAGCGACATTTGGAACGTCTAAGAGGCAAACACCGATTTTAGACTTCTGCCTTACTTCGTCTGTGAATCGTCCCAAAAGGAAAACTTACCAACTCTTTCCAAAAGCGAGGGAATCGTGAACGTGAATAAAAAGACCGCGAAAAAGAAAAACGAGAGAATTTCCTTCTCAAAACTTCCAAACATCGTTGAGCCACCAGACCTTCTCAAAGTCCAGTTAGATTCATTCAAAGCGTTCTTGCAGGACGAAGTTCCGCCTGAACGCCGTCAGAATGTTGGGCTTGAAAATGTGCTCCGACAAAGTTTTCCTGTAACCGATACGCGCGGACTTTACTTGTTGGAATACAAAAGCTACTCGATCGATAAGCCACGTTACTCGGTTGAGGAGTGCATTGAGCGTGGATTGACCTACGAGGTTACGCTGAAAGCCAAACTGCGTCTCTCGCTCAAAGACGAGCCAGAGGAAACAGAGTGGAAAGAGACCATCGAGCAAGAAGTGTATTTGGGAAAAATCCCATACATGACGGAGCGAGGCACATTTATCATCAATGGTGCTGAGCGTGTCATCGTTGCACAACTCCATCGTTCGCCCGGCGTGGTTTTCTCCGAAGCCACTCACCCCAACGGAAAGAAGATGTACTCGGCAAAAATTGTCCCGTTGCGCGGCTCTTGGATTGAGTTCCAGACAGATATTAACAACATGCTTTATGTGTATGTCGACCAAAAGAAGAAATTCTTGGCGACAACGCTTCTGCGCTCAATCGGCTTCCCGAAGAACGAGGACATTCTACGGCTCTTTGACCTTCTCGAAGAACTCGATGTAAAAAAATCAGTTGAAGACAACGAGCATCTCTTGGACCGCCAACTCGCCAATGATGTGATCAATGCTGAAACTGGCGAAGTGATTCCGGCAGGAACAGTGATTGGAGAGGCTGAAATTGAACTGCTCGTGGCAAGCGGCGTCAAGAAAATCAAGGTCAGCCGGATTGATAAAGACAGTGCATTGGATAAATCCGTCATTTCAACGACCCTTGCCAAAGATGAATCCAAGACGGAGACGGAAGCCTTAGAGCAAATCTATCGCGAACTCCGCTCCAACGAAGCCCCCGATTTGGAATCGGCACGAAGCCTCTTGGAACGAACCTTTTTCAACAACAAGAAATATGATTTGGGCGATGTCGGGCGTTATCGCATCAATAAAAAATTGCTCGGCGAGTTCAGAGAATTGCTCGCGGTCGTAAAAAAAGACCCCGAACTTAAAGCCATTTTTGACAGACTTTCCGAGACGATTGGCACAGTAAGTTTTGAAAAAGGCAAAGAAGGCGTAAATCCTGAAATCACGGTACTGACGCAATATGATATTGTGGCGATTATGTATTACCTCATTCGCCTTGTCAATGGAAAAGTAGAAGTCGACGATGTCGATCACCTTTCAAACCGTCGTGTGCGCAGTGTCGGAGAGCAACTTGCATCGCAGTTTCTGGTTGGGTTTGCCCGAATGGGAAAAAATATCAAGGAGAAACTCAATGCGCGAGACGCGGAAAAAATCATGCCTGCTGATTTAGTCAATGCCAGAACGGTAACGAGTGTTATTGCGTCGTTCTTCGGCACAAGTCAACTTTCGCAATTTATGGACCAAACAAATCCACTTGCGGAATTGACGAATAAGCGCAGAACCTCTGCATTGGGTCCGGGAGGGCTGACGCGCGAGCGTGCGGGCTTTGAAGTGCGCGACGTGCATTACACCCACTACGGTCGCCTTTGCCCGATTGAAACGCCTGAAGGTCCGAATATCGGTCTAATTTCTTCGTTCTGTATCTACGCTGAAATCAATCCAAAAGGATTTATTGAAACGCCATACCGTCCTGTAAAAAACGGCGTGCCTGAAAATAAAGCGGTCTATCTCTCAGCGGAAGACGAAGAGAACAAAATTACCGTCCCTGCAACGATTGCACTGGATAAGAACGGGAAAATCGCCGAAGACCGCGTTCAAGCACGTAAACGTGGCGACTATCCGCTCGTGGAAGCCGAAGAGGTAAACTACATGGATGTTGCACCTAATCAAATCGTGAGCGCGGCGGCGGCACTCATTCCGTTCCTCGAACACGACGACGCCAACCGTGCCTTGATGGGCTCGAACATGCAACGCCAAGCGGTTCCGCTCTTGCGAGCCGAAGCCCCTCTCGTCGGAACTGGGCTCGAAGCCAAAGTGGCACGCGATTCACGCACGATGATTATCGCCGAGGGAAATGGGGTCGTGGAATCTGTCAGCGCGACAGAAATCACCGTTCGCTATGACCAACGCCTTGACGACGAAGAAGATGGCTCGCTGATTGACGTCAATGAAACGCTGAAGACTTACAAACTCACGAAGTTTTTCCGCTCAAACCAAGACACTTGTGTCAATCAAAAGCCGATTGTCTCAGAAGGTCAGCGTGTCCGCAAAGGTGATGTTCTTGCCGACGGTTCATCAACCGATAATGGCGAATTGGCACTCGGCAAAAATATTTTGGTTGCCTTCATGCCTTGGCGCGGATACAACTTCGAAGATGCAATTGTGATTTCAGAGCGAATCGTTGCGGAAGACGTTTATACCTCGATTCACATTCACGAATTTGAACTAACGGTGCGCGACACCAAGCGCGGCGAAGAGCAATTCACCCGCGATATTTACAATGTCAGCGAAGAGGCGTTGCGAAATCTCGATGAGAACGGCATTATTCGCGTCGGCGCGGAAGTCAAAGAGAAAGATATTCTCATCGGCAAAATCACGCCGAAAGGAGAAACTGACCCGACGCCCGAAGAAAAATTGCTTCGTGCGATTTTCGGCGAAAAATCAAGCGATGTAAAAGATGCGTCGCTTCACGCGCCGCCGGGAATGGAAGGCGTTGTGATTAAAACAAAACTGTTCAGCCGAAAGAAAAAACTCACGGAAGACCCAAAAATTCGGATTGCTAAACTCGAGAAGGAATTCGAGAAGCGCAAGACGGAACTGCAAACGAAGTTCCTTGACCGCCTCGTGCACTACTTGGGCGACAAAGAATCCATCGGCGTGAAGAACAACAAAGGCGAAACAGAAATCCGCAAAGGAGCGAAGTTTAGTCGCGAAAATTTGGAAGCATATACCAACGTTGCACGGCTTGAAAAACTCGATGTCGATCACGGATTTGTGGAAGCCACAAAAACCAACAACATCGTTCGCCGACTAATGGACGAGTATCGCCGCCGATTGAAGAGCATTCAAGATGAGCTCGAGAATGAAAAGTATAAAATCAATGTCGGCGACGAACTCCAGCCCGGCATTGAAGAACTCGCCAAAGTCTATGTGGCTCAAAAGCGCAAACTGCAAGTCGGCGATAAAATGGCAGGTCGCCACGGAAATAAGGGCGTCGTTGGAAAAATCGTCCCCGTAGAAGATATGCCGTTCATGGAAGATGGAACGCCCGTCGACATCGTGCTCAATCCGCTCGGTGTGCCAAGCCGCATGAACATTGGGCAGTTGTTTGAAACCGCATTAGGTTGGGCGGCGGATAAACTCGGCGTGAAATTCGCAACCCCAATTTTTGACGGCGCAACCTACGAAGAGGTCGAAGAAAAATTGAAGGAAGCGGGACTGCCTGCAAACGGCAAAATCACCCTCTATGACGGACGAACGGGCGAAAAATTTGACCAAGATGTAACCGTAGGATACATCTATATGCTTAAACTCTCTCACTTGGTCGACGATAAAATTCACGCACGCTCAACAGGACCCTATTCGCTCATTACGCAACAACCGCTTGGCGGCAAGGCGCAGTTCGGCGGACAGCGGTTCGGGGAAATGGAAGTCTGGGCGTTAGAAGCCTACGGCGCGGCGAACATTCTGCAAGAAATGCTTACCGTCAAATCCGACGACGTCATCGGGCGCACAAGGACTTACGAAGCCATCGTCAAGGGGCAGAACTTGCCTGAACCCTCTGTGCCGGAGTCGTTCAATGTGCTGGTGAGAGAGTTGCAGGGTCTCGGTCTCGAAATTCGCATCGACGACAAAGTGCCCTGACAAATCGAACTTCAAATCGAACTTCAATAAAGGGCGTTCCTGCGCTCAAACTCGACAGATGTTCATTTTAAGACGGAAAGGTAAGGGGTCGGCGACTTCAAAAGCCCTGACCCCGAAAGCGACAGCATCAACATCAAATCACTAACACAAGAGAAGGGAGAAGCCAATATGGCATTTCTAAGCTCACCAGCCATCAAGCGCGACTTCGCGAAGATAAAAATCAGCATTGCCTCGCCCGAAAGCATTTTAGCGCGTTCTCGTGGCGAAGTATTGAAGCCCGAAACCATCAACTATCGCTCCTACAAGCCAGAGCGCGACGGGCTAATGTGCGAAAAGATTTTCGGACCGACGAAAGATTGGGAGTGCTACTGCGGCAAGTATAAGCGTGTTCGCTACAAAGGAATCGTTTGCGACCGTTGCGGCGTAGAGGTTACGACGAAATCGGTCCGCCGTGAGCGTATGGGGCATATCTCGCTTGCCGTGCCTGTAGTTCACACGTGGTTTTTCCGCTCCGTGCCGAGCAAGTTAGGGGCACTGCTCGAGCTTTCCACCAAAGAACTTGAACGCATCATTTATTACGAAGTCTATGTTGTCATTAACCCTGGCGAGCCGGGCGAAAAGCAAGGCTTGAAGTTCATGGACCGCCTGACGGAAGACCAATACTACAAGATTATCTCCGAGTATGAAGATAACCAAGACCTTGACGACGACGACGAGAAGAAATTCGTAGCGAAAATGGGCGGCGAAGCCATTAAAATGTTGCTCAAAAAATTGCCGCTCGACGACCTCGCCAAGCAGTTGCGCGAAACTCTCAAAACGACTGGCTCCGAGCAAAAAAGAGCCGACGCGCTTAAACGGCTCAAAGTGGTTGAGGCATTCCGAAATTCTTACGAACCCGCCTCAAAAGAAACGAAGAAAAAAGAAGAATTTTCGCTCGAAGCACCTGAGCCCTATCGCTACGAGGGCAACAAGCCTGAATACATGGTGATGGAAGTAATTCCTGTGATTCCGCCCGAGTTGCGCCCGCTCGTGCCGCTTGAAGGCGGACGCTTCGCCACGTCGGACTTGAACGACCTCTATCGCCGCGTCATCATTCGCAACAATCGCTTAAAAAAACTCATCGATATCAAAGCCCCCGAAGTGATTTTGAGAAATGAAAAGCGAATGTTGCAAGAAGCCGTCGACGCACTCATCGACAACTCGCGCAAGGCAAACGCCGTGAAATCAGGCGAAAGCAATCGCGCCTTGAAGTCGCTTTCCGACGCGCTCAAAGGCAAGCAAGGACGCTTCCGCCAAAACCTGCTCGGCAAGCGTGTGGATTATTCGGGACGCTCGGTTATCGTTGTCGGTCCTGAACTCAAACTGCACGAATGTGGATTGCCGAAAGACATGGCGATTGAGCTCTTCCAACCATTCGTCATTCGCCGTTTGGTTGAACGAGGCTTGGCAAAATCGGTGAAATCTGCCAAGAAAATGATTGACCGCAAAGACCCTGCAATTTGGGACGTGCTCGAGAAAGTGATTGACGGACATCCAGTGCTCTTGAACCGTGCACCCACGTTGCACCGATTGGGCATTCAAGCCTTCCAGCCGGTTTTGGTCGAGGGAAAAGCGATTCAAATTCACCCGCTCGTTTGCACGGCGTTCAATGCCGACTTCGACGGCGACCAAATGGCGGTTCACATTCCGCTTTCAATGGACGCGCAAATGGAAGCGGCAATGCTGATGCTCTCAGCGCATAACCTCATTCTGCCAGCAACAGGAAAACCCGTTACTGTGCCGTCGCAAGACATGGTGCTTGGAATTTATTACATCACCAAAGAAGCCAAAGGCAAAAAAGGCGAAGGCAGGATTTTCGGAGATATGTCGGAAGTCATTATTGCCTACAACGAAGGTGAAGTTGACTTGCACGCACGCATTTTCCTCCGCTACGAAGGCAAGCGAGACGAAGAGGTGGATATCGACCCCGTCATTGAAATCATCAAAGATGAAAAGAAACGCGCTTGGGTGAAAGAACAACTCAAACAAAAGAAGATGCTCGCCACCACTGTCGGGCGCGTGCTTCTCAATCAAATTATTCCAAGGCAAGTTGGCTTTATCAATCGCGTCATCAAGAAGAAAGATTCGCGCGACTTAATCGGAAAAGTCATTGAAAATGCGGGCAATGTTCAAACGGTCGAGTTCTTAGACAACCTCAAAGCGATGGGCTTCACCTACGCGATGAAAGGCGGGCTTTCGGTCTCGCTCTCCGACGCGATTATTCCGACGAAAAAGGACGAGTTCATTAAAGAGGCACAAACGAAAAACAACCGTATTCTCAAAGAATACAGCGGCGGCTTTATTACGGAAAATGAAAAGTATAACAAAGTCGTCGATGTGTGGCAAAATGTAACGAACCTCGTTGCAAACGAAGCCTTGAACACAATCAAGAAAGACCGAGACGGATTCAATCCGCTCTTCATGATGCTCGATTCAGGCGCACGCGGTTCTCGCGAACAGGTGCGTCAGCTTACGGGTATGCGCGGCTTGATTGCGCGTCCGCAAAAATCTATGTCAGGACAGCCCGGCGAAATCATCGAGAATCCGATTATCTCGAACCTTAAAGAAGGACTCTCAGTGCTTGAATACTTCATTTCAACGCACGGCGCGAGAAAAGGACTTTCGGATACCTCATTGAAGACGGCGGACGCAGGATACCTGACGCGCCGATTGCACGACGTTGCGCAAGACGTCATCATCAACGAGCTCGACTGCGGAACGAAGCGCGGCATTACGCTTAATCGCCAAGTGGAAGAAGAATCTGGCAACAAGGTCAAATTTCACGAGCGATTAAAAGGGCGCATCACTGCTGCAGATGTCATTGATACAAACACGGGCGAGGTCGTCATTGAAGCAGGACGAATGATAGATGAAGAACTCGCCACGATGATTGAACAAAATCTTGGCATCGTTGAAGTTACAATGCGCTCGGGTTTGACATGCGAAACGCGACGCGGCATTTGCGCAAAGTGCTACGGCACGAGTTTGGCAAACAACCGCTTGGTCGACGTCGGCGAAGCCGTTGGGGTGATTGCGGCGCAATCGATTGGCGAGCCGGGCACCCAGCTCACGCTTCGCACCTTCCACCAAGGCGGTGCGGCGCAGGGTGGCATTTCTGAAACGGAAATCAAAGCGGCGTTTGAAGGGCGTATTCAACTCGAGAATGTACGCACCGTCTCAACAACGCAAATAAACGAAAACACGGGCGAGGAAACGGAAAGCCAAGTCGTGATTCGCAAAAATGGCACGTTGAACATCATTGAACCCGGCTCAGAAAAAGTGCTGAAAAAATACACGATTCCCTACGGCGCGAAACTGCTCTGCGCCGACGGCGACCTCGTCAAAAAAGACATGACGCTCTACACGATTGAGCCGAACAGTACTCCGATTATCACTGAGTTTGACGGCACCGTGCGGTTCGTGCAAATTGTCAAAGGCGAAACCTACAAGGAAGAATCTGACCCGCAAACCGGTATGGTGCAGCGCATCATCATCAACTGGCGTTCAAAATTAAGAGCCAGCGATGTGCGTGAGCCGAAAATCGAAGTCGTCGATAGCAACGGCGAGGTCGTCGCTACCTATCCGATTCCGATTAAAGCAACCTTGCTGGTTGAAGACGGCGAAAAAATTAAGAGCGGTGATACCCTTGCCAAAGTGCCGAAAGATGCTTCACGGGTCGGCGGCGACATTACGGCGGGCTTGCCTCGCGTTACCGAGCTCTTGGAAGCGCGAAATCCATCGGAACCGGCTGTCGTGGTCGAAGTCGCAGGTATCGTGAAGTTCGGCGGACAAAAACGCAACAACAAGGAAATCCATGTCATTACCGACTACGGCGATACCAAAACGTATCTCGTGCCCCTCGGCAAGCACTTGCTCGTCAATGAAGGCGATGAAGTCAAAGCCGGCGACTCGCTGACCGACGGCGCGATTTCTCCGCAAGACATTCTTCGTATTCAAGGTCCTAACGCCGTGCAAAAGTATTTGGTCGACGAAATTCAAAAAGTCTATCAAACCAACGCAGGCGTTGAAATCAACGACAAGCACCTTGAAATCATTGTGCGGCAAATGCTTCAAAAGGTGAAAATCGAAGAGGCAGGCGATACAACGCTTTTGCCCGGCGACCTCGTTGACCGATTCTACTTTGCTGATGTCAACAAAGCCATTGCGAACAAGGTCGTCGTTGAGGAAAGAGGCGACGCACCACGAAGCATTAAAGTGGGCGAACTCTATGCGAAAGATGAAATCGCGAAGATGAACAAGGAACTGAAAAAGAACGGAAAAGAACAAATTAAATTCCGTGAAGCCCTTCAAGCGACGGCACAGCCACAACTCTTGGGAATCACAAGCGCGGCACTCCAAACGGAGAGTTTCATTTCTGCCGCTTCGTTCCAAGAAACCACGAAGGTATTAACCGATGCCGCCATCGAAGGCAAGGAAGATTACCTCTTGGGCTTGAAAGAAAATGTCATTGTTGGCAAGCCAATTCCTGCGGGAACAGGAATGAAAAAGTATCGTCAAATGCGGCTCTCGAGTGAGACTCGTTATGTCGAAGTGAGCGCAGAGAGCAACGGCGAAGTTGAAATTGACGATTGAACCAAGTCAATAGACAGGAAAAGAGGGTATCCACAGTGATGCCCTTTTTTATTTATATCAAACACGCGCAACATGAAACTCACTACTTGGAACATCAACGGCATACGCGCACGCGAAACCGCACTGCTTCAACGCTTGGCGCAAGCCGAACCTGAAATTCTTTGCGTGCAGGAACTCAAAGCCGACCTCACCAAAATTCCTAATGCGTTCAAGTCGCTTGCCGATTACGAGGTGTTTTGGAATCCCTCAACCTTCAAGGCAGGATATAGCGGCGTAGGGCTGTTTGTGCACCGCGCCATATCGGAAAAGTATGGCAAACCGAAAATCACCATTCCTGACTTTGATGCCGAAAATCGATTGATTCAAGCCGAGTTCGAGCAAGTGGTTGTTTTAGGCACTTACGCCCCACGCGGCGAAAAGCCCGACCACTTCGCGTTCAAACTGAAATTTTTTGATGCAATTCGTGAACACCTGCAAACCCTGATGAACAAAGGCAAAGAAGTCGTTTTCACGGGAGATATAAACATCGCACACAAGGAAATCGACCTGCACCCCTCGCAACGCGATGAAAAAAATACGGGCTTTCGTCCCGAAGAGCGCGCCAAGATTGATGCCTTGCTTGAAATTGGATTGAAAGATGTTTATCGTGAAGCGCACCCAAACGAAGAAGGACTTTATTCGTGGTGGAATTATTTTCCCAAAGGGGCGCGCGAAAAAAATATCGGTTGGCGGATTGATTGTACCTACGCTTCGCCTGCGCTCGCCTCAAAAGTAACTCGCGCGATTATTCAAAAAGAGGAAGCAAACTCCGACCACTCGCCAGTGAGCATTGAGTTCAGTCTGTAATTTCAAAAGCCCAAGTTCTATCCATAGATTACGGCAAACATTAAAACGAAATAGAAGTGCCTTCTATGAAAAATCAAAACGGCGCAATAACGATTAAAGATGTCGCCGCAATGGCTGGCTTGACGCCTGCCGCCGTCTCCATGATTTTGAACGGCAAAGGCACGTTCAAAGAAGAGACGATAAAGAAAGTGAAGAAAATCGTCCGAGACCTCAACTACGTGCCCAACATCAACGCCACGCGTCTGGTCAAACAAGAAACCAAACTTATTGGATTGCTTGTGCCAAGCATGGCAGAGCCTTTTACGGTGGAAGTATTGCGCGGAATTGAATCGCAGATTCGAAACTCTGGATACAACCTTGTCATTCACAGCACGACGGGGCGACCGAAAAGCGAAGAAGAAATTTACAGCGACATTGCCCGTAGCCGACAAGTCGACGGAATTGTGGTGCAACTCTTCGACCACAATCAAAACCGCACCCAAGAGTTCATTCAGCATAACCTACCGTGCGTCGTCATTGAAGCCGATTTGAAAGAGTTGGATTCCATTTCCGTCAATAATTACGAGGGCGGATTTCGTGCAACCGACTACCTCGTGCGAAAGGGCAAGAAGAAGATTCTGCTTGTATATGGACCAATGCCGTCAAGCGTGATGAGCGAGCGTCGACGCGGCTACGAAGCGGCACTCAAAAAAAATAAAATCCGACTCTCTCAAAAACTTCTGCTCGAAGTGCCTTACAAAATCAGCGAGATGCGTCAGCAAGGAAGCGAAGTGATTGAGAATTTTATTCGCAAGTCCAAAGAACTGCCTTTTGATGCAGTCTTTTGTGCGGCGGGCGACGAAATGGCGATTGGAATCGTTACGGCTCTGCTTGAACATGGCTACCAAATTCCAAAACAAATTGCGGTCATTGGCTTTGACGACCAACCGATTGCGCAACTGATTTCACCGCACCTCACGACGGTTCGACAGCCGATTCAAAAAATGGGTGCGACCGCCTTCGATTTTCTACTTCAACGCATCAAAAACCCCAATGCGCCGAAGCAAAGTCGTCGATTAGAACCTGAGTTGATTGTCAGAGAAACCGCGTAAAGGTCAGGTTTGTGTGTCAGGGTTTGTAATGGCTTCCAAAATGCGTTCTAAATCGTCGGTGCTGTAATACTCAATCGTAATTTCGCCGCTTCCTTTTTTGGAGTGGCGAATTTTGACTTTCGTGCTGAGCTTGTTGCGTAGAACGCTTTCCACCTCTGCAATATCCAAGAGTTTTTCGGAATCGGACTTTCCTACTTTTTTTCGGCTTGTCTTTTTCTTTTGGCGATTGATTTTATTAGCGAGTTCTTCGACGCGACGGACGGAGAGTTGTTGCTCGACAATGAGCCGCCAGAGCTCGAGTTGGATTTCGGGGTCTTCGACGCCGAGCAGGGCGCGGGCGTGCCCCATTGAGACCGTTTCGGTGCGAATGCTCTCTTGAATTTCGCGGGGCAGTTTGAGCAAGCGAATGAAGTTGGTAACGGTGGTGCGGTCTTTATTGACGCGCTGAGCAATTTCTTCTTGGGTCAATCCACATTCGTCGGCGAGGCGTTGGTAGCCGAGTGCGACTTCAATCGGATTGAGATTTTTGCGCTGAATGTTCTCGATGAGTGCGATTTCAATCATATCGCGATTGGTTTTCACATCGAGCACATAGGCGGGAATTTCGGTGAAGCCTGCGTCGGTGGCGGCACGCAGTCGTCGCTCGCCGCTGATGAGTTCAAAGCCGTTGCCGTCAGGCTTGCGTCGCACGGTGATGGGTTGGACGACGCCTTTTTGCATGATCGATTCTTTGAGCTCTTTCAAGGCTTCGGGTTCAAAATCCAAACGCGGTTGGAACGGGTTCGGAGAAATTTGAGCAATCGGGAGCAATCCAATCGTACCGACTTCGCCCGTCTCGACATTGCGAAAGCGACGCTCAGAAGCATCGAGATTCGGTGCACTTTGACGCTCATCAATTTCTATCGCTTTATCGGCAATCAGAGCACCTAAGCCTTTTCCAAGAACCAATTTTGCCGCCATATCCGATAACGTTAAATGTTGGTGTTGAGATTGACGTCAGAGGAAAGCGACGTGGGTGGTGTCGCCACCGTTGATGCGCCATTGCGCGATTTCATCGTTTTGAACTTCTCGATACCGTCGCGCTCAAACATTTCGTAAGCCAAGTCCATGTAATCTTTCGTGCCGAGACTTTGCGCGTCGTAGAGCAAAATCGGCTTGCCATGCGACGGGGCTTCAGAAACTTTGACATTGCGACGAATGACCGTGTTGAAGACTTTATCCTTGAAATACTTGCGCACTTCGTCGGCGACTTGATTGGAAAGCCGCAATCGGCTGTCATACATCGTTAGCAAAACGCCCTCGATATCGAGGTTAGGATTGAGATGCTTGCGCACGAGGCTAATCGTGTTGAGAAGTTGCCCCAGCCCTTCAAGCGCGAAGTATTCGCATTGAACAGGAATCAAAACTGCGTCCGCCGCCGTGAGCGAATTGAGCGTGATAAGACCAAGCGAAGGCGGACAATCAATCAAAATGTAATCATACTTTTTGCGCACTTTTTGAAGCGCGTGAAGCATGACTTTTTCGCGCTCGGGCACATCGACAAGTTCAATTTCTGTTCCAACAAGATTGATATGCGACGGCACAACATCCATAAACGGCAACGCCGATTTTTGAATCACGTGCTCAATATCCTCTTTTTCAACCAAGACTTCATAAATCGTTTTCGTCTCATCTGAAACATGCGTGCCTGACCCAACGGTTGCATTCGCTTGTGGGTCGATATCAATCAGAAGTGTTGAAAGCTCGGCGGCGGCAATAGACGAGGCAAGATTG
>CALGMC010000026.1 GCA_937959145.1 uncultured Chlorobiales bacterium | reverse complement strand
CGCTCACGCACGCGAGCGGCTCTGGCAAATGGAACTGCAACGCCGCGCCGCAACTGGACGGCTTTCGGAAGTCTTAGGCGAAGGCGCAATCGGATTCGATAAACTCTTTCGCACCGTCGGCATTAACCGCTTAGCAAAAGCCCTCTGGGCGTGGGACGGACTTTCAGAAAATTCACGCATCGCACTTTCCGCTTATAGCGACGGCGTCAATGCCTTCCTCGACGAAGTGCGGCGCAAAGACGCAAGCCTACCGATTGAATTCGATGTGCTCGGCTACGAACCCGAAGCATGGACGCCCGAAGATTGCCTTGCTATCGTGCGCCTCATGGGCTGGGAACTCAACATCGCTTGGCATATCGACATTGCCCTCGCCGAAATCGAGCACAAACTCGGCAAAGCCAAAGCAATGGAACTTTACCCCGACTATCCCAAAAACAAGCCCATCATCGTTGCCGCACAAGCAAATCCGCAAGCCGTGCAATCGCTCATTGCCTTTCGCGACCGTGATTCAGAATTTCGCGCCATGTTCGGCTCACTGGGTTCGCACATCGGTAGCAATGCGTGGGCAGTTACGCGCACGAAATCCGCAACAGGCAAAGCCATTCTCGCCAACGACCCACACTTGGGCTTCATGACGCCCTCGCGCTGGTATGAAGTTCAACTTGTCTGCAAATCAGAAAATCTCAATGCGTCAGGCTGTTCGCTTCCCGGAACGCCCGCGCTCGTTTTAGGCAAAACCGATAAACTCGCGTGGGGCTTAACCAACGTGATGGCAGACGATTGCGACTTCTTTCTCACAAGCGATACCACCTTCACGGAAATTGTAGAAGAAATCAACGTCAAAAATGGTGAGCCGATGCCGCTTCTTGTCAGGCTCTACAACAAAAACGGCGTGTCGGGCGTGGTGATTTCGGAAGATGTTCGGCGCAGTTTTCAAGGTCTGAAGACTACTGCAATTCCTTCGCTTGCACGAGAAAAAAAAGTTGTCGTGATGCAATGGACAGGCTTCGAGAAATCGGACGAACTCAAAGCCATGCACGATATTCTCTTGGCAAAAAATTGGGACGATTTTCGCGCCGCGCTCAAACACTTCGCCGTGCCTGGTCAGAACTTCCTTTATGCCGATACAGCGGGAAACATCGGCTATCAACCTGCGGTCAAAATTCCGATTCGCCTTGATAAGCAAGGCTTTTCGCTCCGCAACGCCGACGATTCGCTTCAAGCATGGCGCGGCTTTATTCCGTTTGATTCCTTACCGCGCCTCTTCAATCCGCCGAGCGATTTCATCGTTAATGCCAATAACAAACTCGTCGGCGATGATTATCCCTACTACATTTCCGCGCTGTGGGAGCCGCCCTCGCGTGCCGAGCGCATTACAGAGTTAATTCAAGCCAAAGAAAAATTGAGCGTTAAAGAGATGGAAGCGATGCAGTTCGATGTCGTCTCGCCAATGGCACGCGACCTGATGCCGTATTTGATGAACGCGATTGCAAACGACACAACGGCTACGCATCAACGTGCGATTCAGTATCTCAAAAATTGGCAATATGATTTCTCCGAAAAAGAAATTGCGCCAACCATTTTCGCGCAGTTCCTCAAACAACTTTTGCGAAACACCTTTCACGATGAACTCGGCGACGACGCCTATCAAAACTACCTTGCGCTTATCAACTCGCCGACCCGCACCATTCAACGCTTGCTTGCTGATTCCTCCATCAAACTCGTTCAGCGCGATTCCATAATGGTTGAAGAAGTGATATTCAGCGATTGGTTCGACGACAGTCGCACCAGCGACAGACGAGAAACGCGCGACGACATTATTCGCAAAAGTTTTCGCGAAGCCATTGAAATCCTAACGGAAAAACTCAGCCCCGACGACGCGAATTGGCAATGGGGAAAAGCACACACGCTTACCGTGCGGCATCTCTTCGGTCAAAAGTCCAACGACGGCATTGCGAAATTTTTCAACTTCGAGACTATTCCCTCAATCGGCACCGCGACCACTATCAACAACGGCGAATACTACTTCCGACAACCTGACCCCGACGGCAAAGCCCTTGTGAACTTGGAGCACAAAGTCGGTCCGAGTTCGCGCCGTGTGATTGATTTAAGCAATTCGAATATGTTCCGTTCTATTTTGCCCGGCGGCAACAGCGGTGAGCCTGCTAGCCCGCATTACAGCGACCAACTGCCCCTGTGGCGAAAAGGCGAACTGCGCGATTTTGTAACTAATCCCGAGTTATTTCAGTCGCAAATGAAGTCGGAACTTCTCCCGAAGTAAGCGAAGCGGTCAGATTGGTGTGCGTTTTTCCGTATTCGCGAAGCGAGGCAATGATTTTTTCCTGTTGCGACGGCGTGAAGTCGTTTTTGTAGTAGCGAAGAAAAAGTTGAACACGGCGTTCCGTTTCGTCAAGGTCAGGCGGAAGCGACGCCAGCACGAGTTTGCGAGCGGCTTCGCATGCACTGAGTCCCATCTTGAAGCGTTCTTCGGGCGTGCGCGCCATCAGCATTTGGCGGTATCGCGCTTGCATTTCGGGTGAAGTATCGCTTTTCATCGCAGTTGGTTGAGTAAATAGGTTAAGCCGAGCGTGTCAGCAAGCGTTTGCAGGAGCGTTGCATCGTAATCGGTTTGAAGCAAGTTTTGAATATCTCGTTTCTGTTGTCCTGAATCCGTTTCTTTGAGCCACAAGAGTTTAGCGATAATCAAATCCTCTTTGCAAATCACATCAACCTCGAAGCCGTCGATGTTCATTTTCTTGCGACGTGAAAACGCACCAAGCGAATAGGCATCTGACTTTTTGATGATACAATCAATTTTGGTAACGCTGGCTTGATGAATCAAGTTAAACATTCCCATTGTGCGAAGCGCAAGATTAATTTCTTCTTGTGAAATGTAGTAGTCAGGCTCAAAGAGCGTGAGAAGCAGAGATACATCAGTTGTGCTCAATTCAAGAACGATGTCAAGGTCGCGTGTCATGCGTGGTTCGGCGTAAAGGTTCATCGCCATTGACCCCGTGAGCATATACGAAATGCCTCGTGAGTTTAATCGCTGAGCGACATCGCGCAAGATGGAAAGTTCTGTGTTCACATCGCATTATCCTTTCCCAAATAAACCTTTGACAGTTGCCGAGCGGCGACGCGCCACAGGCAGTTGAACGCCATCGTCCAATCGAACGCAATACGTGCCATTGAACCAAGGCACAAGTTCTCGAACGGCATCGAGCCGAACAAGATGGGCACGATGAATTCGGACAAATTCTTTCGGGCTTAATCGCGCCTCGAGTTCATCGAGCGTGAAGTCGGTTCTGAATTTGCCATCGGCGAGATAGACATAAACAAGTTTATCTTCGGCTTCAATGCGTTTGATTTCGTTCAGACCGACGACGCGCAAGCGTTGCCCGATATGCACCGTAAGCCGAGAGAGCGGCTCTGCCGTGCGCGATTCTCGAAGCGATTCAATTTTTTCGTGATGTTGCTCGCGGGCGTGAAGGTCGTTTAAGTAATCGAGCGTGCGCACTAAGCGTTCAAGTTTGACGGGCTTAGTGAGATAGTCGAGCGCGTGAACTTCAAAGGCTTTGAGGGCGTAGTCGTCGTAGGCAGTAACGAAAACGATGTAGGGGCGCGGCGCGGCGAGCAGGTCTAAAACTTCAAAGCCTGTCAGCCCTGGCATTTGAATATCCAAAAACACGAGGTCAGGCTTGAGTTCATAAATCATCGGCACGGCTTGTTTGCCGTTTTCGGCTTCACCAACGATTTCGACATCGGCTTCTGCTTTTGCTAAAAGCGCGCGAAACCGCTCACGCGCCAGTTGCTCGTCATCAACCAAAATACATCGTAACATTTCTTGTTGGATTTATGAACGAAACATGAAATAAACTGCGCCAAGCAAACAAAGCCCTGCCCAGACATAGTCCCACTTGAATGGCTCTTTCATATACACCATCGCAAATGGCACAAACACCGAAAGCGTAATGACTTCTTGCAAAATTTTCAGTTGCGAGAGCGACATGGCTTGATAGCCAATGCGATTGGCGGGCACTTGCAAAAGGTATTCAAACAAGGCAATGCCCCAACTCACCACCGCCGCCACATACCACGCGCGCGATTGTAGGTTTTTCAAATGCCCATACCACGCAAAGGTCATGAACACATTCGATGCAGTAAGCAGTAGAACCGTTTTGAGCCAAATCGGCAGTTGAAACATGGTTGTAAAGAGCGGTTTAAGTTATTTTGTGAAAAATTTTGTGAAAATTTTAACGCACTTGAAAAATGGCAAAAGTAAAAAATCCTTTCGGCGAAACGGAAGAACGCTCGTTCAAAAATGAAATTGCGCGCTACGCCGCCGCGCCGCAAAAATTAGACTTCGTGCTCGAGAAACTTTCAGGCGCGAAACTACGCTGGAAGCCGAACCCAAAAAAATGGTCAATTCGCGAAATCATCTTGCACTTAGCCGATTCAGAAGTGATTGCGGTGGCACGAATGAACCTCATCATCGCTTCGGGCGCAACGCCACCAACGCTCGTTGCCTACGACCAAGATTTGCTCGCAGAACGCGCACAATACAACTCGCAAGATGAACTCTTAGCACTCTCGCTCTTCAAAGCCTTGCGCAAACATCAAACTGCCATTCTCAAAAGTTTGCCAAATGAAATGTTTGAGAAATTCGGCATGCACGAAGAGCGCGGCAAACTCACGCTTGCAGACATAGTAAGCCATTACGCCGACCACGCCGAAACGCACCTCAAACACATTGAGCGCATCAAAGAAGAACTCGCGCACATGGAGTGATAAATGGAGCGATAATCTTCATCATTCAGATTTGACTGCAATGCGCACTGATAAACTCGTTTATCTCTTGCTTCAGCTTGCCCCGCAAGGCTTCTTTTCGCTCATAGGCAGAAATCCCGACGATGCCTCACGCTACGAGTTCAAATCTATCGAGCTTAAAGAAGTTGCCTTCCGTATTGATGGCATCTTTATTCCGAAGACAGACGATATTACATATTTCGTCGAGGCGCAATTCCAAACCGACGAACAGTTCTACGCCCGACTTTTTGCTGAAATTTTTCTTTACCTCAAACAATATCCGACCAACAAGTGGCAAGCCGTCGTGATTTATCCTTCGCGAAGTGTCGAGCAAAAGCAGATTGCGCCTTACGCCGACTTGCTTGAACTCAATCGGTTCAAGCGCGTATATTTGGACGAGTTGCCCGAATCAGAAGCGACAGAGGTTCAACTGTTCAATCTATTGATTGCCTCAGAGAAAACTGCAGGTGAGCAGGCACGCAAGATGGCACAAAAAGCGAGCGTGATTGAGTTAGATTTGATAGAGCAGATTCTTACATACAAATTCAGAACTTTAACACGAGAGGACATAAAAAAGATGTTGCAGATTCAAGAAGAACTACTCAAAGACACCGCCTTTTACAAAGAAGCCTTTGAAGAAGGAAAGCAGGAAGGTGAAGCACAAGGGATGCTGAAAGGCGAAGCACAAGGCATATTGAAGGGCAAGCAAGAAGGCGAGCGTGTTGGGAAACTGTCTACTGTTCCGCTTTTGAGAGAGTTAGGGCTACGCGATGAGCAGATTGCCGAGAAACTTCAGCTAACACTTGCCCAAGTTCAAAGTGTGCCGAAACAGTGAAGGATTGCAAGTGCATTCTAACCACAACTCGATTCAAACAAAAGAAACCATGAACCTTTCAGAAAGTTTTTTGAGTGCGATTCTTTCGCTGCGCGCAAACCTGATGCGCTCATTGCTCACAATGCTCGGCATTATCATTGGCGTTGGCGCGGTGATTACAACCGTCGCGCTTGGCGAAGGCGCGCAAGTCAGCGTGAAAGAGAACTTGCAGAAACTCGGTTCAAATTTGCTCTTCGTGCGACCGGGCAGTCAGATGTCGGGCGGCATTGTGATTAGCACAGGCAGTAGCATTACACTCACCGAAGAAGACGTAATCGCGATTAAACAAAAAGCAAAGTTCATTGAGAGCCTCTCGCCTGAATCGCGGCGCGGCGTGCAAGCCAAGTTCGGCAACAAGAATTGGAACACAACCGTCGTTGGCGTTTATCCTGAATACGAGTCGGTTCGCAATGCCACATTGAGCGCGGGACGCTGGTTCGCCGACGCTGATAACAAAGCCATGAACGCTGTCTGTGTCATCGGTCCGACCGTTGCACAAAATCTCTTCGAGCGTGGCACAAATCCAATCGGGCAAACCATTCGCGTCAATAACATCGGCTTTCAAGTTGTGGGCGTGCTGGAAGAAAAAGGCTCTTCGGGGTGGCAAAATCCAGACGACCAAATTCTCGCGCCGCTCAACACGGTTCAGAAACGGCTCACGGGCGCATCGTGGATTTCAGGCATAACGATTAAAGTCAGTTCAGAAGATAAAATGAACGACGCGCTCATTGAGGTCGAGCAGATTTTGCGCAAACAGCATCGCCTGCGCAACGAACAAGACAACGACTTCACCATTCGCAACCAAAGCGACCTTGTTTCCGCATTTTCCGAAACCTCAAAAATTCTCGCCTTCCTGCTCACCTCAGTTGCGATTGTCTCGCTGGTTGTTGGCGGCATTGGCATTATGAACATTATGCTGGTAACTGTAACCGAACGCACGCGCGAAATTGGCATTCGCAAAGCCATCGGCGCAAAGAAGCGCGATATTCTCTTGCAATTCCTGATTGAATCTACTGTGCTGGCGTTGCTTGGCGGCGTGATTGGTATCTTGCTCGGAATTGGCATTTCGGAACTGCTGGGGAGCGTTTCAACCTTCCGAACAGTCATCTCGCTCGAACCGATTTTAATCAGTTTTCTTTTTAGCGGACTTGTTGGAATTTTCTTCGGGCTCTATCCTGCACAAAAAGCCGCCTCGTCCGATACGATTGAAGCCTTGCGCTATGAATGAAGAACAAGAAGGCGGATTCCAATGCTCGCCGAAGAGTTGTTCTACTTAGCAAAAACAGCCTGCCGCTCGGCATCGGTGAGCACTTTCCAAGTTCCCTGCGATAAATCGCCTAAATGAAAATCGCCGATTTGCACGCGCACTAAGCGAAGCGTCGGAAACCCAATCGCCGCCGTCATGCGGCGCACTTGTCGATTTTTGCCTTCGGTTAAAACCAATTCAATCCAACATGTCGGAACGCTTTTGCGAAAGCGAATCGGCGGGGTGCGTTCAGGCACAGCAGGCGGTTCAATCAAGCGTGCTTTACATGGCTTTGTTTTATAGCCTTGAATCATCACGCCTTGCTCAAGCCTTGCTAAATCAAGCGCAGACGGCACACGCTCGACTTGCGCCCAATACACACGCCGATGCTCGTTTTCAGGAAGCAAAAGCCGCTCATTCAAAGATTTTTCGTCCGAAAGAAGCAACAAACCTTCGCTATCGGCATCGAGCCGACCAAGCGGATAAGTGGACTTCGGAAATTCAAATTCAGCAAGCGTGCGATTCAGTGAGCCATCGGAGGTGAATTGCGAAAGCACGCCGTAAGGCTTATGAAACGCAAGAAGCATGGACAATCATTGGCGTTAAACTTCGACGATGGTTACGCCTGTGCCGCCCTCGTCCCAATTTCCCAATCGAAATTGCTTAATGCGCTTATCGCTTTTCAAATAGTCGGTGATGCGCTTGCGCAACGCGCCTGTGCCTTTGCCGTGAATGATGTCGAAGCGATGTAATCCGTTTGAGACCGATTCATCGATAAACTTTTCGACACGCAAAATCGCCTCGTCGCCCATTAAGCCGCGTAAATCCAAGCGTGTCGAGACATCTTTAATTTCGGTGAGCGAACTGGAGCCCACTTGCACAGTTTGCTTTCGCTCTATTTCACGCGCATCTTTATTTGAAATCTTCTCGAGATTGCGAAGCGAGGTTTTCATACGGAAGTTGCCGAAAGAGACCATAACATCGTCGCCCTTGATGTCAAGCACTTCGCCTGTGGCGTGTGTATCAAGCAATTTGACTTTATCGCCAACAGCGATTTCAAATGATTCTGTTTCTTTGGGCTTTTCAGAGCCGATTTTAGTTTCTTCGGCGGCGAGGTCGCGCCGCATTTTTTCCACTTCTCTGCGAGCCGATTTAATTTTTTCTGAATCGCCTGCGCTTTCTTTAATCTCTTTGATGACTTTCTCAATCAGTTCGCTTGACTGTGCCAAAAGTCGTTTCGATTCTTGAAGCGACTGTCGGCGAAGGTCGCGCTTTTCATTCTCGAGGTCGCGCAATTTTTGTTGATACTGTTTCGCCAAGCGTTCTGCCGCTTCGCGCTCGTCGCGCAATTTTTTTCGCTCTTGATAGGTGCGTTGAAGTTCGAAGTTCATTTTCGTGATGAGTTCTTCGAGCGCGTGTTTGGAGTCGCCCAGAAATCGTTTCGCATTTTCTAAGATGTGCGGTGCAAAGCCCATTCGCCGTGCCATTTCGAGCGCAAACGAACTGCCGGGCAATCCGATTTGAAAGTGATAGGTCGGGCGAAGTTCCTTTGCATCAAATTGCATTGAGCCATTGACGACGCCCGCGCGTTGATAGGCGTAGGCTTTCAGCGAGCCTTGATGTGTGGTTACCATCGTAATTGCTTTGCGCGTAAGCAAACTTTCAAGCGTTGCCGTTGCAATCGCCGCACCTTCTTCGGGGTCGGTGCCCGAACAAATTTCATCTATCAACACAAGGCTTTCGCTTGTGGCGTTATCCAAAATCGTTTTGAGATTTTTGAGGTGCGAACTGAATGTTGAAAGGTCGTTTTCAATCGATTGCTCGTCGCCAATTTCTACAAAGATGTTATCGAAAAGCGTAAGCATTGAACCCTCGCCGCACGGAAGCAAGTAGCCATATTGCAACATCAACGAAAGCAAGCCGACGGTTTTAAGCGCAACCGACTTGCCGCCCGCGTTCGGTCCTGTAATCACCAACACATGATTTTCAAAACCCAACTCAAGCGACAGCGGAACGATAGATTTCCCCGCTTTGCGATTGGCAAGAAGCAGATAGGGGTGAAAGGCATTTTCTAATTTGAGTTTCTTTTCAAGAGAAACATTCGGGCGAATTGCGCCGAGTTCAAGCGCGAATTTTGCCTTCGCATAGAGCGCGTCGAACTGTGTGAGAATTTCTTGATTGGAGAGAAGATTGTCGAGTTCTTTGCGTAAGGCGCGCGCCAACTCGCGTAGAATGCGCTCAATTTCCCGCACCTCTTGAATTTCTAAATCGCGAATTTCATTCGAGAGTGAGAGCGTTTCGGCAGGCTCAATGAAAACAGTTTGCCCCGACTGCGAAAAATCGTGAATGAAGCCCGGCACTTGATACTTGTGCTCGACCCTGAACCCAAGCACTAAGCGACCGTTGCGAATCGTGATGCCCTCGTCCATAAGCATATTTTCGCTCGCATATCGGCGTTGAAGCGATTCGTATTTGCGTCGGAGCGCGTCGCGTTTTTTTTGCAATTCGCTTCGAATGAATTGAAGTGCATCGGAAGCCGAAGAGCGCACTTCGGCAAATTCATCTATCTTTTGAGAGATTTCGTATTGAAGCGATTTTTCCATCCACAAGTTTTCCGTGAGCGCGTTCAGTGTCGGAAAGGTTTCTTTGCGATTGAAAATAAATTTTTTCAGAAGCGACGCCGTGCGCAATGCCGAGCCGATTTTGAGCAGTTCGGTAGGTTGAAGAAAGTTTTCTTCGATAGCAAGTTTTTTGAGAATGTCGCGCGTGTCGTAAAGCGTGGCGATGGGCAATTCTTCGCCCGATTCCATCAAGAGTTTGAGTTCGCGCACGCGCTCTAATTCGGTCTCGAGAGCGGGCAAGGTGAGGAAGGGTTCAGAATTGGCAAGGCGTGCACGCCCCATCTCGGACAAGCAAAGTTTGCTGGCGTGAGCAAGAATTTTATCGAACTCTAATTTTTCGGCGAGATTCATCTGTATTTTTATCGGTTTATAGGGGCGCAAACTTACAAAGATTCAAGAAGGTTTCATTTATGGATTCACACACACAAATCATCTCACCAAAAAACAACACTTCATCTGAAATTGCAGAATGGATAAAGTCAGCACCTGTGCAAAAAGAGTGGTCATTTTCTGAATACAAGCCATCGCAAACAGGTAAATGGACGCACGACTATCACCGTTATCCAGCTAAGTTTATTCCGCAACTTGTCGAG
>CALGMC010000025.1 GCA_937959145.1 uncultured Chlorobiales bacterium | reverse complement strand
CTCCGAACGCCGACAATACTTCGGCGAAACAGACGCCATCATCAACAAGAAAGTCAAAAAAGTTTTGTTGGAAGAAATATCGGTGATTTTATGCGTTGGCGAAACGCTCGACGAACGCGAAAGTGGAATTACAGAAAAAGTCGTTGAAACGCAAGTTCGCGGCGCCTTGAACGGCGTTTCAGAGTTGCAACTGCAACATATCACGATTGCCTACGAGCCGGTTTGGGCAATCGGCACGGGCAAAACCGCGACGCCTGAACAAGCCGAAGCCGTGCATCTTTTCATTCGCAACTTGATTGGCGCGATGTATTCTGATAGCGTTGCCGAGCGTCTTCTCATTCAATACGGTGGCAGTGTGAAAGGCTCAAATGCGAAAGAGTTGTTTCAAATGCCCAATATCGACGGCGCACTTGTTGGCGGCGCAAGTTTGAAGGTCGATGAGTTTTATCAAATTATACAGAGCACGACATAAATTTTTTTCACAAGCGAGTTTGCATTATATTCGCCGCTCAAAATTTTTGAAAACTTCCAACACTTTATAGAACGATGTCAAAAGTTTGCATCTTGACCGGCAAAAAGCACCAATACGGCAACACGGTTTCGCACGCCAACAATCACCGCAGAACGCGCTTTGAGCCGAATCTGCAAGAAAAGCGCATTTGGCTTGAAGGCGAAAAGCGTTGGGTGCGCGTTCGTCTTTCCGCACGCGCCATTAAGAACCTCACCAAAAATGGCACACACGAACTTGAAAAGTTGCTTGCTTCAAAGTAAAGCCAATTTGCCTTTACGGCGTTATTCTGAGCGAAGCGTCAAGAGTTAAAAGTTGATAGTGAAGAGTTAAGAGTATGAGCCGTGCGTTCAGCTTTTAATTCTTCACTCTTAATCCTCAACTTGATTGGATTCCTCACTCTGTTCGGAATGACGCGCTATCATGATTTCAAATTTTCAACTCACGGCTTTGTCCAAGCGACTGATTGCGGAATCTTTCCTACTTTTAACGGCGACCATTTGGGGAACAACCTTCGTCGCCACCAAAGTCGCGCTTGAACACATCACGCCGCTTCTCTACCTTGCCGTGCGTTTTAGCGTTGCCAGTCTGTTATTTGCAGGGTTTTTCCGCTCGTCGTTTCCGATTCCGAAATCGCTCTTCCTTTCTGCACTTCCGCTACTTTGCTGGTATTTTGCGGGCTTCGTGTTTCAAACCATCGGCTTGAACTTCACGACGGCGTCCAAATCGGGATTGATTACAGGCAGTTATGTGATTTTCACGCCGATGCTTCAATCGCTGTTGGAAAAACGCACGCCGCCGCTGGGCATTTGGATTGCCTCGCTCATGGTTTTCGTCGGATTGTTCTTGCTCACCATGAACGGCGAAGAACTGATTAGCGACTTCAACTTCGGCGACTTTCTCACGCTTCTTTGTGGCTTGTGCTATGCGTTTTACCTCGTTGAACTCGATAAACTCACCTCACAAGCCTCGTTCAGCCATGGCACTTCGCAACTGATGAAACTCGTTTTACTTCAACTGCTCTTTTGCGGACTTGTTTCTGTACCGTTTAGCTTCTTGTTGGAAACTCCCAACATCGAGTTTTCGTGGACGCTTGCGCTCGTCATTCTCTACCTTGCCTTATTCGCTTCGGTGATTACCACGATTTTGCAAACCCGTTATCAAAAAGACACGACGCCCTCGCGTGCGGCGATTATTTTCATTATGGAAGCCGTTATCTCGACGATTTTTGCGGTTGCGTTTTTGGGCGAATCGCTGAGCACGGTGGCGTGGATTGGCGCGGCGTTGATGATTACAGGCTTGATTGTGTCCGAAAAATCTTGACGCACATGCTTTGTTGCAGAAATTTCGTTTCAAAATCGTTTGATATTCTCTAACTTTCGTGCATCAAATTCAGCCAACCAACCTTTCAATTTTTCCAATTATGGCGGCAAAAGAAAAGCGTGAAACGCAAACCATAGAACTTAAAGAACATTCCGCAGGTCGGCTTCAAGGCAAAATTTGCTTGATTACGGGCGGCGCAGGAAACATCGGACAAGTGATTACCAAGCGTTTTCTTGACGAAGGCGCAATCTGCATTATTTCAGGACGCAACGCGGAAAAGTTAGAGAAACTGCGTAAAGACCTGCTCGGCGAAGCAAAGAACGGTCGCACGAAGTCGCTTCATACGATTGTCTTCGATGGCAAAAAAGCGAGCGAGGTTCAAGCCGCATTTGAGCGTCTGAAAAAAGAGTTTGGAAAAATTGATGTGCTCGTCAATAACGCGGCAACCGCTGGTCCGAAACAGCCGCTCGGCAAACTTCCCTTTTCCAAAGAAGAATTGGAAGCCTTGCAACGCGAAGGATTCACCGATACGGAAACGGTTGGCGAAGCGATTGATAACATCATTGAAATTTCGTGGCTCGTTACGCGAAGTGCGTTTGAATTGATGTCGGAAGGTGGCAGTATTATCAATGTCTCGACGATTTTTTCGCGCACAGAATACTTCGGACGCGCGGCATATAGCGTTCCGAAATCGGCGTTGAACGCGCTTTCAAAACATCTTGCACGCGAACTCGGCTCGTCTCGAAAAGCCATTCGTTTGAACACGGTTTATCCCGGTCCGATTGAATCGGAGCGTATTCGCACGGTCTTTGCCGCAATGGATAAACTCAAAGGTGAGCCTGACGGCGCAACGGCAGAACACTTTTTCAACACGATGATTCTGAACCGCGAAACCGAACTTGGCTACACGAAAACCTTTCCGAAGCC
>CALGMC010000024.1 GCA_937959145.1 uncultured Chlorobiales bacterium | reverse complement strand
GCTTCTGCCTGAACAAAGTTCGCGTAACTTACTGCCGTGCGAATCGGCTCAGCGATGCTTAAAAATTCAATCGTGCCGACGGTTGTGCTCGGCAACAGCGGAGAAAAAAGAAAGTGATTGCGAGGGCTGACGACCGTAACGGCATAGCGGCTGGGCGAAAGGTCTTTAAGCAAACTGACTGCGCCGAAACCTGTTCCAAGAACAACTAAACGAGGTGTCATTGAATAAATGGGTTAAGTGATGCACCAACCGCTTTAACATCAACCTGACAATGTGAAGTTCTACAAGGGTCAAGTTTAATCTCCGCCCAATCAGTCGGCAACCGATTCAACTGAAACATTCAGGGTGCGCTCAAAGACATCTTCAAACAGTTCTTTAACGCGCGAGACTGCCCATATCTCAATTTCTGCGTCGCTCATAATGGTCAGGCGCAGTTCAATTTTTTTAGCAGAAATCTTGGCTTTAACGCCGCGCACGTTTTGCCGATGCGTTCTATCCAAAGCATTTGCGATGCGTAAAATTGCCGCACCATATTTAACGAACTGCTTGTGCTTCGACGAAAGCATTTGAAACGTCTCGTGCTCTGGTTTCGGTGGCGACTTGCGGTGGTAGCGTGCGATATGCGCCATGACTTGAATTTCGTCGTTGCTGAAGCCGCGCAAGTCTCCGTTGAGAATAATGTATTGGCTATGCTTGTGGTGCCCTGATGGCGAAATGAAATAGCCAATGTTGTGAAGCAATGTGGCATAATCCAACAACTCACGTTCGTGAGAGGTCAAGCCGTGTAAGGGTTGCAATTCGTCGAAAATCTGAAGCGCGAGATTGGCGATATGAACCGAGCGCGCCTCGTCCCAACGACAACGGCGTGCTAACTCAATAACGCTGCGCCGACGCACATCGGGTATGGCATAAATAAGCCGAAACTCTTCAACATGCTTGGAGAGATAGTCAATTATCATGCCTTCGCGCAGTGCATATCCGGAAATGGTTATCTCTTTGAGATTGAAAAGTCGGAAAACGACATCGAACAAAATCAATCCGGGAATAATCAAATCGGCACGCTTTGGGTCTAATCCTTCAAGGCTTTTACGCTCGCTTGATTTCATCGGCAGAAGCCGCTCATAGAGTTTTTGAAAACTTTTACGCGAAAACGCATTCCCATTGAGCGACTCGAAGGCTTGTCCGTTTTCTTGTATGAAAATCATGGAGGCGATGTTTTCCGCTGTGCCGCTGGACGCAATCGCCATATCGTAGCCGATAGATTTTGCGCGTTCGGCAAAGGGGGTTATCTGTTCAATGAAAAATTGATCGAGCTCGGCGCGCTCTTTTTCGGTTGGTGGGTCGTGCTTGATGAAGCGTTCATACATTCTCGCCACGCCAAGTTTTCGGCTTTCCTCGAGATAGAGTTTTTCGCTGTCGCCAATCATCAGTTCCACTGACCCGCCGCCGACATCTATCATCAATGCCTTTCGCTTGCCGATGCTAATTGCTTGGCGAACAGCAAGGTAGATGAGACGCGCTTCTTCGTTGCCTGAAATAATGCTTGTTCGGATTCCAATTTTTTGACTAACCGTTTCCATGTATGCGCCGCCGTTTTTGGCTTCGCGTATCGCGCTTGTAGCGAAGGCAATAATGTGATGAGTTTCAACGCCGCGCTGTTCGGCGAGTTTGCGAAATCGCGTGAGCGTTTGAAGCCCTTGTGACATGGCTTCTTCACTGAGCATTTTAGTCGTAAGGCTACCGTCGCCGATGCGAATCATTTCTTTGGCGCGGTCAATCGTCAGAAAGCTCATATCGGGCAACAGTTCCACAATGATCATGTGGAAGGAGTTCGTCCCTAAATCAATCGCGGCGAGGCGCATTGGATTTTGCAACAGCGGCATGACAATTCTGCGTTAGTTTTATGTTTAAGTTTTGGATTCAACTTGCGCGACAAGTTTATCAGAAACGAGATTGACTTGCCAATTCAATCGTTGTGAAATGTTCAGATTGAGGGAATGGGAAAAGAAAAAGCCCCGCAAGTCGCGAGGCTTTTGTCAAAGAGCGCGCTATTTAGACTTCGCGAGGGCTTCCGTTGCTTCGGCGTTTTTGCCAACGCGGGCGTAGAGTTGCCCTAAGAACCGCCAAAAGTCCTTGCTGTTACCTGCTTCGGCGGCGGGTTTCAAAATTTCGATGGCTTTTTCATAGAACTTGTAGTGACCTGTGTATTCGGGGGCTTTTTTGCCGCGCTTTTTGTCTTTAGGCTTATTGGCTTCTTCATCGGCTTCGGCAAGTTTGAAGTAAGCCACAGCGGCGTTGTAGGAGCATGCATAATCCAAGAAGGACGGATTCGTGTCAATCACTTTTTTGAACTGTGTAATCGCGCCGTTGTAATCTTTCTTTTCGTTGAGGAGTGTGCCGTAGAGGTAAAGCATAAGCGAATTGTTCGGCTCAACGGCTAAGGCTTGTTGCACCATCGTTTCGGCTTCGCGGTTACGCTTGGCAAGGAAGTAATTGGTAACGAGCAAGCGATTGACTTCGGGCGAGCGTAAGTTTTTCGCGTAAGCCGTCTCGAGTGTCTTGATGGCTTTTGCGGTGTCTTTGAGTTCGCCCGCGTAAATGTTCGAGAGTTGGACATATAAGCCTGTATCAGATTCGGAGATGGTGATGGCTTTTTCAAGCGTTTCTGTGGCACCTTTGAAGTCTTTGAGCAAGACTTTGGAGTTAGCAAGCGCACGATACGATGCGGCACTATCGGGCTGAATGGCGATGGCTCGATTGAGTTTCGTAATCGCTTGGTCGAGCAATTCGCGCTTTGTGTTCTCGTCGCCCTTTTCGGTGTAGGCTTGGTTGAAAAGACTTGCACCGGCGTTGTATTCAATGCGCCATACTTCGCCGAGGAGCAAGGTGGCATCTTTCAAATCGGCTTCGGAAATTTTCATGCCGGGTGAGATGGCTTTTTTAAGCGCGATGGCGGCGGAGTCGTTGTATTGCTTGACGTAGTAGGCTTTTCCTAAAATGTAATAAGCCTCACCGTTGGTTGGGTCTGTGGTAGTGGCAGTGGTTGCCGCCTTGATGGCGTCGTCGGTGTTGCCTTGTCGGAGATAAAGTTTCGCGCCTTCCACATCGGCACTTCCGCATCCGCCGTCGGCGGCAGTCAATGCACAGAAAATGGCGACGGAGAGAAAAAGATGAATGAATTTCTTTGACATTTGAAACAGTTTGAAAAGTTAAGGTTGAACAGATTTAGCGTGAAGCGTTTATGTGAGAATGCGATAATAGCAAAATCGGCACGCTTTTTCAATTTTGCACAACTGATTTTTCTTTCTACTTTAATCTAATCCTTCGCTCAAATTTTGCACAAATTGTTCGCACAGAAATTACGTTCAATGAAATCACCTAATAAACCCACACAGGAAACCCCGATGATTTCCGGTTCAAACAGCACGCCAAGTGGATTCTCCAAAAAGTGGATTTGGGGAGCCGTTGGCATTGCCTCGGCACTTGCCTTAGGCGTAGCGGTGTCGCGTTTCGGCTTGCCGTTTCGACTGCGCAAGGAAAAATCCCCTGAGAAATCCTCTGAGAAAACCGAACTACCAACTGCGCTGACTGCCGAGTGGCAACTCATTGAGAAAATCGATCGCGCACTTCAAAAAGCCCACATTGAGGGCATTGATGTGTATGTCAAAAGCGGTAAAGTCTTGCTTGTTGCAACGCCTGAACAACAGGACGACCTCTCAGATGCACGCGACCTGATTCTCGTGCTCGAGGGCGTGCAATCGGTTGAGACATCTATCAAAGAGCCGTTCGTTCCGTCTTCAACATCAACAACCAACACCGCCTCGTGATTGCTTTGCTCACATGAAAGTTGCTCTGCTTTACAATCAAAAGCCCAACCTACCCGAAAACACACCGAAATATCAAAGCGATGAATTCGCCGAGTGGGATAATCCTGAAACGATAGACGCCGTCGCCAATGCCCTGCGTGAGCGATGCGACGTCGTCAAGATAGATTGCAATCCTGCTTATCTTCAACAGATTATCTCGACGCTTCTCGAAGAAAAACCCGACATCTGCTTCAACATCACCGAAGGCATTGGAGAGCCGAGCCGCGAAGCGCAAATTCCCGCTCTGCTCGATATGATGCGTTTGCGCTATACCGCTTCCGACCCCGCAACCTTGTGCCTCACGCTCGACAAAGCACGCACCAAAGAAATTCTTTCATATCACCAGATTCCAACACCGCATTTTCGCGTTATTCACACGCTCGATGAAGGTGAAACATTTTTAAGCGAGTCGCATCAGTTCCCCCTTATCGTCAAACCGCTTTACGAAGGATCGAGCAAAGGCATTTTTGAACGGTCAGTGGTTCATTCCGTTGAAGAACTTTCGCGCCAACTTCGCGAAGTCATTGAGCAATACAAACAGCCTGCGCTGGTCGAGCAATTTCTTTCAGGACGCGAATTTACGGTTGCCCTTCTCGGAAACGGAGAAACGCTCGAGGTGCTCCCCATCATCGAACTGCTCTTCGACCACCTGCCGAAAGATTCACGAAAAATTTACTCCTACGAGGCGAAGTGGCTGTGGGACGACCCCGAAAATCCCGTCGAGGTTTTCAAGTGCCCCGCGCCAATTTCCAAAGAGCTCACCGATGAGATTGCCTCTCTCTGCAAACGCGCTTTTCGGGCTTTGCGCTGCCGCGACTGGGCACGCATTGATGTTCGATTAAACGAACACGGAAAGCCGTTTATCATAGAAATCAATCCGCTTCCCGGCATTTTGCCAAACCCTGACGAACACTCATGCTTTCCATTGGCGGCACGCACGGCAGGAATGGATTTTAATGCCCTCATCAACCGTGTGCTCGACGAAGCCCTTAAACGCTATAATCTCGCCATTTAGCCGCTGAATCGGTTAAATTATCCTTCATACATCGCAAAAAGAACTTTTATGCGTAAAAAAGTGTAATAAATTCCACCTCAAACATCTGTCTGCTGTTGTAAGTGCCTATTTCATCACGGCTTAGCGAAACGCCTTAACATTCGTAAGCACATTGTAATCACGGTGCACTCGCTCCCAAAAGCGATGAGCATTGCTTAATAAACATCATTTGACGACAACCGAACTCTGTTTGGAGTAATCATGGACGCAAACATGGACTCAAGGCAGAAAGAACCTTCTAAATCGAACATTATGACCGCAAGAGAGGTCGCTGTTAAAGTCCTTCGTGAAGTTGATTTTGGCGGTGTGAAGTCTGACACGGCTATCACAACGCAGTTTTCTATCTCGCCGCTCGATGCCGTCGATAAAGCCTTCGCCATGCACATGATTTATGGCACATTGCGCGAGAAAATGAAAATCGACTACATCATTCAACAATTCTACAAGCACGATTACAACAAGATGGACGCCGATGTGAAGAACATTTTGCGCATTGCCGTCTATCAACTGTTCTACCTTTCCAAAGTGCCGAAATGGGCGGCGGTCAATGAATCTGTTGAATTAGCGAAGCGTCTCAAAAATCAATTTCTCGGTAACCTTGTCAATGGTGTGTTGCGCAACATCGCCAACAACATTGAGTCGGTGAGTTTCAAGACCAAAGGCGGCACGTTTGCCGACCAAATCGCACTTCAATACTCGCACCCGAAATGGCTTCTGGACCGGTGGTTAGAGCGATTCGGATTCAG
>CALGMC010000023.1 GCA_937959145.1 uncultured Chlorobiales bacterium | reverse complement strand
GGTTCGCCAGCCGAACTCGCGGTTGGTGTAAAAGTTGAAGAAGGTATAATCAACCCGTCTGAAAAATTCTTCTAAGGCTTCGTTGAACTCGGTATCGGGCGTTGGGTCTTGTGTTTTCCAGAAGGCAAGAAATTTGCGGCGCTGTTCGGAAGCGTTTCCGTCTAATAGTTTTTTGACTTCTTCGCTTGTGAGCATAATGTCTTCCATCAGGCGCACGGCGAGTTCAATATCGTAGAGCGGATAGGGCATGTTTATCCAAGCGTTGTCGAATTCTTTTTTGACCTCTACTATCCTACCTTTTTCAGAGACCACCTTTACTTTGAGCACATATCTTGCATTTGCAATTGCTTTGGCATTGAAATCAATGAATGCGAGAAGTTCTGTGGTTGCTTTTTTTTCCCGTTCAACAATCAAAACGGCTTCGTCAGTTGAAGCTCGCAGTTCCTTCGTGTAAAAGAGACTACTCGGTGAAGTTTTTCCTGATGCAACAGGGATTTCTCTTTGGTCTTGCTTTTCGAGAAGTTGATAAGAAATTTCTCTTATGGAATCGGAATCGAGGTGAATGTAAAGCATGGCTACATAGTCTCGCCCAAACACGCCATTGCCCGAAAACCCAAGCGGTTGAATGCTCATCGAGTCATTACTAATTCTTGGACGTTCAACAAACAACAGTTGCGATACTTTCATCTCGCCTTGCTTGCTGGTGGTTGGTTCAGTCGAGAGTTTGAGCAGCTGGCGTTCCATTCGGAGCGACTTTTGGAGGTCGTTGTTGGTTACTTCAACCGCGACTTCGTAATCGCCTTTTTTCAAGGGCAGTGTAAAAATGGTCTCGACGAATTCCGTTCGATTTAAGGTTTCCTCGTGTGTATTGACGGTAACGATTTTGCGTCGTATGCTGCGCGTAACCGCGATGTTTTTTTGAAGCAGTTCGGTCGTGAAGGTTAAATCAGTCGCGAATTTTCCGTCAGGCGTTTTTACAAAGAATGAATTATCATAAGAAAGGCGAATGTTTCCCATCAATTTGAGAGAGTCGCTGTGCGCGGCAGGAAGTGCGATAAACTCAGCAAAGAATTGCGGGCGGCGATACTTTTGCACGATGTCTATGTAGCGTTCTTGCGCGCTCGCCACCAATTCGTTAAAAGCAGTCAAGAGGAAAAGTGATACGAAAAATCGGGTCATTTGATAGTTGTAAATCGCTTGTCAAATAAGAAGCGAAAATACGAAAAAATCGTGAGTGATTTGCACATGCTTTTTCGTTCAAGTTTTGCTAAAAAAATAGTGGGTAGCCCCCCTAACTAGGCTACCCACTGCGGCTGGAGAGAAGTGTAAGAAAGAAACTAATCATGCACCACTCAAACCTCATGCCAAATTGAATGACGTACTGATTTTTCCCAACAGGATGCGTGAAATCCTTTGTTTTTCGCTATTATTACACTCTTTTTTGCGCCAGCCTTGAACCTTGCTGTGTAGAATTTTCTATCTTATTGAACATTTTTCTTACTTTTTCATATGGCTCAGAAGTCAGGGACAAAACCCGTGTATGTCAAAACGATTCACAACCGCAAGGCGCGATTCGAGTATGAAATTTTAGATACTTGGGAAGCCGGTATTGAACTCAAAGGCACGGAGGTTAAATCCATTCGGCAAGGCAAGGCAAGTTTAGATGACAGTTTCGCCGTGATTCATCGAGGCGAAGTGCGTTTAGAAAATATGCAAATTACGCCCTACGAACTTGGGACGATTGAAAACCATGACCCGAAGCGCACACGCAAACTGCTTTTGCATCGCGATGAAATTGAACGCATCCGACTTCAAGTTTCCGAGAAAGGCTTAACACTTATTCCGCTCAAACTTTACTTCAACGCCAATGGCAAAGCGAAAATCGAACTCGCCCTTGCCAAAGGCAAGAAACTTTACGACAAGCGCGAAAGCATTAAAAAGCGCGACATGGAGCGCGAGATGCGACGCGGCGAATAGTCCTTCAAGTTTAGCCTTCACCTTTCAGACCTTCAAGAGTGCCCACAGCGTTGCTACGAGGAACGCCGTTAGCGGTCCAAGAATTAAAAAGAAAATTCCACCTAAGCGAAAGTCGCGCTGTTCAAGATAGCCTGTGGCAAAAGCGATGGCGTTGGGCGGCGTCGAGACAGGCAGGAACAGCGCGGCGGCACAACTGAGTGCGACGATAATCGGCGTCGCCACATTGAACGGCGCAGGTAACGCCACCGCCAGCGGAATTAAAATCGATGCCGCCGCCGTATTGCTCATCACATTTGAGAGCGATACGGCAATCAAACTGAATAGGATTGCGACTATCACGGTTGGCAACGGCAGTTTGCTTATGGCGTCCATCGCGATTTTTGCTAACCCAACATCGACCATCGCCAGTCCCAACGCCAAGCCGCCTGCCACCAGCATCAAGGTATCCCAAGGCAAGGCTCTCACTTGGGTTGAATCAATCACGCGCGTTAAGGTGAGCAGTAGAATCGGCACGGCTGATGTGCCTGCAACCGGTATGCCGTGCAAGGCTTCCGTCATCCACAGCGTTAAGGTTATGACCAGCGTAACGAGCACCGCATTTCGTTTAGATTTTTCTACGGGCGTGCCATCACTCTGAGCAATTTTTGAGAGGTCGAGGGTTGTGTGTTCGAGGTCAAGTTTGCGCATTAAGAACTTGTAAAAGAGAAAAATCATCAACATCGCGGCGGGAAGTCCGAAGAGCATCCACTCGACGAAGGTTACGCTTACGCCAATTTCTTTTAGTGCGCCGACGGCAATCGCATTGGGCGTGCTTCCGATAATGGTGCCAATTCCGCCAATCGATGCCGCCGCAGGAATCGCCACGAGCAAGGCTTTTGAATAACCATGCTCCTTGCCGAGCGAGCGAATGAGCGGCAGAATCGAGGAAATCATCATGGCGGTTGTGGCGGTATTCGACATCACCATGCTTGCGACGGCGGTAATCAGCATTAAGCCCCAGAGAAGCATTTGCGGCGTTGCGCCGAATCGCTTCACGGCAAATCGGAACAAGGCTTTATCGAGTTCCACTTCGCGCATGCCTTCGGCAAGAAAAAATCCGCCCAAGAGAAGCCAAATCACATTGCTTGTCCAAGTTCCGAGATAGACGTCGACAGGACCTTTTGCGGGAATGATGTAATTCGTCCCGAATCCAAAAAGCAGCATCACCACGATAAAAATGCTGACGGCAAAGGGCGGAACGGCTTCGGTCATCCAAAGTCCGATTGAGATAGTGCCGAGAAAGAAAACGAAGTTGACGGCATCGCCGTAGCCGAGCGTTCGGAAGAGGTAAGTCAAGCCGATTGCAATGACGAAGTTGCCCAAAAAGGTCGAGGTATTGAAGAGCAAACTAATTTTTGACTTCCGATACCATTTCAGGGCATCAAATCGTGTATCGCTCATTGCCATGGCCGTTCATCAAGGGGTGTTGCGATAAATCATTCTTGGATAGGGAATGGTTTCGCGAATGTGTTCAGTGCCGCAAATCCACGCCACCGTGCGCTCCAAGCCTAAGCCGAAGCCTGCATGTGGCACACTCCCATAGCGGCGCAAGTCTAAAAACCACTGAAACACCGATTCAGGAAGATTTTCGTGTTTAATTCTTTCCAACAAGAGGTCTAACTTATCTTCGCGTTGGCTTCCGCCGATAATTTCGCCGTAGCCTTCGGGCGCGAGCATATCCATCGCACGCACAACCTTTGGATTCGCTTCGTCGCGTTTCATGTAAAAGGCTTTAACTTCGGTCGGGTAGTGATGAATGATGCAAGGTTTATCGAATTGCTTCATGAGGGCTTCTTCTTGTGGCGCGCCGAAGTCTTCGCCCCATGGAAAGTCGATTTGCGTTTCCGAGCCGTCATCATTTTTCTTAATGAGTTTCACATTGTTTTCGTTGAGCCATTTGACGGCGTCGGTGTAGGAAATGCGGTGAAACGGGCGTATGATTTTTTCAAGTTTTGTGGTGTCGCGTTCTAAAATTTTCAGTTCTTCTCTTCTCCGCTCTATGGTGCGCTGAACGATGTATTCAACAAATTCTTCTGCCAAATCCATGTTCATTTCTAAATCATAGTAAGCCATTTCGGGTTCAACCATCCAGAACTCGGTGAGGTGTCGGCGCGTCTTGGATTTTTCGGCGCGAAAGACGGGACCGAAGACATAGATTTTTCCGAATGCCATGGCACTGGCTTCGCCGTAAAGTTGCCCCGATTGCGTGAGATAGGCTTTGCCTAAATCGAAGTAATCCATCTCGAAGAGTGTGGTTGTGCCTTCGGCGGCGTTTGGCGTGATGATGGGCGAATCAATCAAGGTGAAATCGCGCTCGTTGAAGAAGTCGCGAATGGCGTTAATGACTTCGTGGCGGATTCGCATAATCGCCCATTGGCGTTTGGACCGAAGCCACAAGTGTCGACGGTCGGCGAGAAATTCCACTCCATGTTCCTTTGGCGTGATGGGATATTCTTCTGCAATTTGCACCGTTTCCAAGTCGCTAATTTGCAATTCATAAACGCCCTCTTGCTTTGGGTGCTTTGTTACGGTGCCTGTAACGATGATTGAACTTTCTTGGGTGAGTTTTCCGAAATCTTCCCATACTTTTTCGCTCACATCTTTTTTTGAGACAACGCCTTGAACAATGCCCGTGCCGTCGCGCAGTTCAGGAAACATCAGTTTTCCCGATGAGCGAATGTTATAGAGCCAGCCTTTAACAGTTACGGTTTCACCGACGTGATTTCGAAGATGTGAAATGTAAGTTTGCTTGTTGGACATGTTGAGAAGTGCGATTAAGATTCAGATGAGGCGGGCGGCTTTGTCAGCACCGCATAACGCCCTGCGAAAAGAAACATCAAGGCAAAGAGCGCGAGAAAGAGGTTGAGAACTGAGCCAAAGGTGAAGAATGTGCCATGAAAGACCATTGCGTCAATAAAGCGATTGCCTGCCACCAATAGCGTCATGTAAAATCCGATGCGATACGGCGTAACGGAAAGGCGAATTGTGCCAACGGCGCAAAAGACTTCCAACGCGCCAATCGCCGCCATCATCAGCGACGAGAGTTTGGCTTTATCGGCATCAACGACTTTGAGTTGCTCGATGAGAAACTCGTCGTCCCGCGTGAGGATATAAACCCCTTCGATTATGCAGGTCGCCCCCATGATTGCCATAATCAGCGATGCAAAGAAAATCGCGCCTAACGCTTTTTTTCGGATAATTTCTTGCGCCGCAGGCGAGAGGTCTTCGAAGCGTTTTCGTTCAGGCTTGTTTTCCGACATTATGCCGATGCTTTTTTCGCAGGTTTTGATTTGGTCGGCTTCGTTGCCTTTCCGTTTTGCGCTTTAGCATTTTGGCTTTTCGTTTTCAAATCGTTCAAGCGTTCCATTGCCGAAAGAATGGCGCGCTCGGCAACGAAGAAATCGTGCCAGCCGAAACTTTCCACATGCTTGTTTTCTAATTGCTTATAGACCGTGAAGAAGTGCTCAATTTCGCTCGGCAAGTGCGGCGGAAGGTCAGCCAATTTTCGCACGTTGTTGTAAATCGGGTCATTGACGGGCACAGAGAGGACTTTATCGTCCATGCCTTTATCGTCGCGCATTTTCAGCAAGCCGACAGGGCGCACTTCAATCAAACAGCCGGTAAAGGTTGCGCCGTGCGTCATGACCATCACATCGAGCGGGTCGCCGTCTTCGGCAAGCGTGTTCGGGATAAATCCGTAAGCCGTTGGATAATGCACCGACGCATAGAGCACGCGGTCGAGTTTGAAGACGCCAAGTTCAGGGTCGTATTCATATTTATTTCGCTCGCCTTTAGGCACTTCGATGATGGCGTTGACTTCTTTTGGGACTTTCTTTCCGATTGGCAGTAGTTTGTAATCAATCATTGTGAAAAAGGATTAAGCGTGATGGTGAAAGAGAATGAAAAACTCTGCGACGCGGCAGAGTTGAGGAAGAAAATTCATCAAAAATTACTTTGATTTTTTCTTGCCTTGCGCTTGCTCTATCGCGGCTTTCTTCTTGGCTTTCATGCGTGCAATCGCTTTGCGATGCTTTTTGGCGACTTGTTTGTCTTTCTTGTTCATTGCTGAAATAATTGGTTAAAATGGCTGATTAAAATTTAGAGCGGCAATGATACGAATTTTCTTTTGAATTTCGCACTTGCCCTTAGAGGTTGGAACACAGATTTTACTTCTTCACATTCCATTGGCGCAAGGTTTCCATGAAGCGATAATTCGTCAAGTCATATGAGATGGGCGTAATGGAAACGTATCCGTGCCGAATGGCGTATTCATCGGCTTCCAGAGCCGTGTCGTAAAGCGTCATGACGCCACGAAGCCAGTAGTAGGGTTGTCCGTAAGTATCGTTTCGCTCGACCATTTCTTCTTCCCATTTGGACTTTCCTTGCGAAGTAATCATCACGCCTTTGATTTCTTTTTCAGGCAGGTTTGGGATATTAACCGTGAGCAGTGTTTCAGCGGGCAAGCCGTGTTTGAGCACTTCTTTAGCGAGTTTTTGAGCGAACTTTGCCGCGTAGGTGAAGTCGGCGTTTTCGTAGGTCGTCAGCGAAAAGGCAATAGATGGAACGCCAAAAAACGACGCCTCAATCGCCGCGCCGATTGTGCCTGAATAAAGCACGTTAATGGCAGTGTTGCTTCCGTAGTTGATGCCGCTGACCATCAGGTCGGGCTTTTGATGCTTCAAAATTTGCGTCATCGCCGTCTTGACGCAATCGACGGGCGTGCCATTGACGGCATAGCCAAAGAACTTTTTGTGTTTATGCCATTTATTGATGCGAAGCGGTTTGCCCAGCGTCATAGCGTGTCCCATTCCACTTTGGTGCGTGAGCGGCGCGACAACGGTTACTTCGCCGATTTTTTTCATGGCTTTGGCTAAGGCGTCTAATCCTTCTGCATCAATGCCATCGTCGTTGCATACTAAAATCTTCGGTCGTTTTTTTTCGTGAGCGTTTTCTTTGGAAGAAGCAGTCGTTTTTCGTTTCACAAGAATTGTATTTATGGAGATGTTCATTCGTTGATTTACTTTTGCATGAAAAGATACGCAAAATAAAATTCATCAATGCTTAGCCGTCTTCCTGATTCCGCGCTTTACAATCCCGATTACATTGTCGTTTTAGATTCGCCAATTCAAGGCAAAGGGATTTTCACAACGAAGCCCTGCGAGACGGGCGAAGTGCTGATGATTATTGCGGGCGAAGCAATAAACGCCGACGAGTGCTTGCGGCGCGAAGATGAAGAAGGCAATGTGTATATCTTTTACAACGACGATGATACTTACATCGACACGGCGATGACGGCGAAAATTCGCTATATCAATCACAGTTGCGCGCCGAACGCCGAAGTCAAAGACCGAGACCATGAGTCGCTGTATTTGGTTGCCTCGTGCTCGATTCAAGCAGGCGAAGAAATCACGATTGATTACGACTACGAAGAAATTTACGATGTCTGCTTCTTGCGAAATCCTACTTGTAAAAAAGACCAATGCGAAGCACGGCAGAGAATGCTCGATTTGCAAAGCCTTTCGGAATGATTAACTTCATTTTTCATTTTTCATACCCAACGCTTTTACGACCATGGAAAAAATCAAAGTCGGCGTTATCGGCTTAGGAAACATCTCACAGATTATTCACCTTCCCATTCTTTCTAAACTTGAAAACGCTCAACTCGTCGCGCTCTGCGATGTGGAGTTTCAGCGCGCCAAACTTTTGGGTGAGCGATATAAAGTCAAACACGTTTTCAAAGACTATCAAGACCTTTTGGCGATGAACGAGATTGACGCCGTCATCATCGCTACGCCAACCAATACGCATAAAGAAATTGCAACGGCGGCAATCAAAGCCCAAAAGCACAGCCTTGTTGAAAAGCCGCTTGCCCGCACCGCCAAAGAAGCCAAAGAAATTTTAGATGTGCTCAATAAGTCGGACGTCAAGATGATGGTCGGAATGAACCAACGCTTTCGCCCCGACGCGATGGTGCTGAAAAGTTTTATTGAGAATGGAGAAATCGGCGATGTGTTTTTCGTGAAGTGCGGCTGGCTGAAAAAAAACCCGGTCGACCGTCAATGGAAAACTCAGAAGTCCGTTTCTGGCGGCGGTGTGTTTTTGGATTTGGGAATCATGGTGCTTGACCTTGCCTTGTGGATTCTCAATTTTCCTGAAGCGCATAGCGTTTCCGCCGTCAATTTCGAGCGCGACGTTCACGATGAAAATTCTGCGGGCGTCGAAGACTTTTCGTCCGTTTTAATTCGCCTTAAAAGCGGTCAAGCCATTACGATTGATACGGGTTGGAACTTTGAGGTCGATTCCGATTTGCTCTTCTGCAATGTTTATGGCAACGAAGGATTTGCGCGGGTTTATCCGCTTAAATTCCATAAAAAAATGAGAGACCAACTGATGAACGTAACGCCTGAAAAAATCGGCTCACTTGAAGACATCTACAAACGCTCTTACTACAACGAACTTCGACACTTTATCGACGCCGTCGCGGGTCTTTATCCGCTTTCCTCAACTGCAAAAGACGCCTACGAGCGCATGAACATCGTCGATGCGATTTACAAATCTGCCAAGACGGGGAAAGAGGTTTTGGTCAAGCGTGATTCAAAAAAGTAAGCCGCCGCACGATGCGTCAACATTTCTTTGCAAGAATTTCTTTGCGAGATTACATCTTACCAACCCTTTTTGACTCTTTCTCGTGAAACTCGATGAGATTAGCCGCCCGATTGAATCCGAATTAGCCCGATTCCGTGAGGAGTTCAAACAAACCATGACATCGGAAGTTGGGTTGATTGATAAAGTTGCAGGCTACATTCTCCGACAAAAAGGCAAGCAAGCGCGTCCGATGCTTGTGTTGCTTTCAGCCAACATTGCGGGTGGCATTAACGATAGCACCTATCGCGCCGCCGCACTGGTCGAACTTCTGCATACGGCGACGCTGATTCACGACGATGTGGTCGACACTGCCGACATGCGTCGCGGCTTGCCCGCCATCAATGCACTTTGGAAAAATAAAGTCGCCGTGCTCATGGGCGATTACCTTCTTTCGCGCGGCTTGCTTCTCGCCCTTAAACACAAAGACCACCGCTTTCTGGAAATCATCTCCGATGCCGTCAAACGCATGAGCGAAGGCGAACTGTTGCAGATTGAAAAAACGCGAAGCCTCGATATCGACGAAGCCACTTACTTCAAAATCATTTCCGATAAAACAGCCTCGCTTATTTCAACCTCGTGCGAAATTGGCGCGGTCTCGGCTTCATCTGATAGCGATGTTCAACAAAAACTGCGTGCCTGCGGCGAAGCCATCGGCATTGCGTTTCAAATTCAAGACGATATTCTTGACTATCTCGGCAAAAGTTCAAAGACGGGCAAACCTGTCGGCGGCGACATCAAAGAAAAGAAAATTACACTTCCTTTGATTTACGCGCTCGAAAACGCCGATGCTCAAAAGCGAAAAGAAGTCATCGCACTGCTCAAAAGCGACAAAAAACGCACGCTTTTCAGCGAAGAAATTATTCTCTTTGCTACCGAACACGGCGGCATTGAATATGCCGAGCACACCGCCAAGAAGTTCGTTCAAAAAGCATTAGACGCACTTTCTTCCTTTCCTGCTTCGCCAAGCAAAGCCGCTCTTGAACTCTTCATCAATTTCGCTGTCTCTCGTCAAACCTGACTCTGAAACGCCAAGTTTCTGAAACGCCAATCTTCTGAAACGAATTAACAGGCTCTGCGTTCATTATGTCGCATTGCAGTTCATCAAGCAACCAAGTGAGTTTCCCCAGTTCAAAAAGCCTTTTTGTAATTCGCAAAATTTTAGCGAAATAGGCATAGTTCAGACATAATTTTCGAGAACAAAAATGAAGTAGTAACAACGATGGGCGACGAATTTAGAAATATCATTCTTGTTATAGAGAGTTACTTTTTTTACGCGGTCGTGCTGCTCATGCCGCTCTTTGCCATGATTGCCTTAGTCAATCGGTTGCGCGTCTCGCATGTTCGTCTCAGCCTTTGGCACGGCGCGCTCTTCGGCTACCCGCTTCTTCCGACTATTTATAGCCTTGTTCAAGTTGGGTGCATTGCGATTGGGTTCATCATCGGCGACGACGAATCGGTCATGAAATTTTCGCTTTATTTGATTGCAAGTCTCTTTTGGTTTATCGGCGCGAGCGCGTCGGAGCAACGGCTTGTTACCGACGATGGCATTGTTCAAAACATTCACAGTGCGAAAAAATCTTTACTCCGATGGAACGACATTACCGATTACTTCGCTAAACCCAAACGCTTTTACACCGAGTATCACTTCTTTTACGGCAAACCTTTAGGTAGCAAAGTTGCGCCTCCCAAAGGAAAAATTAACGCTTGGAATGTGGTCATTATCCGCGTCCAACATCGACAAAAAGAAGCCTTTGAGGCAATCCTTCGCGAGAAGCTTGAGCCACGCTTCGATGTCGACCCCGTGAAAATTTATCGTCGGGAATTTAAGCCGTAAGCGTTATGAAGTATCCGCCAGCCTACTACGCCGATTATCTTCATCTCGAGAAAATTCTGACCGCTCAAACGCCCCGAAGCACCGCGTTTGGACAACCTGCGCACGATGAACTGCTCTTCATCACGGTTCATCAAGTTTTCGAGATTTGGTTTAAGCAAATTTTGCACGAGTTGGATTCTGTGCGCGAGATGTTTTTAGGCAATTATGTCGATGAAAAAAATATCGGCGTTGCGGTCTCTCGCTTAGAGCGAATCAGCACGATTCAGGAAGTCATGATTGAGCAGTTTCGGATTTTGGAAACCATGACGCCGCTCGATTTTTTAGAGTTCCGCGATTTCCTCTCTCCTGCTTCTGGATTTCAAAGCGTGCAGTTTCGTTTGATTGAAAGCAAATTCGGCTTGAAGCGCGAATCGCGACTTGACTTCAACAACACCTCTTACGAGAAACGCCTCTCTGACGCACACCAACACCTTGCGTTGCAATCCGAACAAGAGCCGTCGCTTTTTGACCTTATCCAAAATTGGCTTGAACGCACGCCGTTTTTGAATTTTGGGAATTTTGATTTTTGGGAGAATTACAAAAAAGCCGTTGATACGATGCTCGCCCAAGACCGCCAAATCATTGAGCAAAATCCAACGCTCACCGATGAAGAAAAAACGCGCGAACTCGCACAACTTTCGCGCACGATTGAAAATTTTGCCGCCTTGTTCGACGAAGAAAAACACGACGAACTTGTGCGTTCAGGTGCGCGCCGACTTTCCTACACCGCCTTCAAAGCCGCTCTGCTCATTATGCTCTATCGCGACCAGCCAATTCTTCATTTGCCGTTTCGCTTTCTGACCGCGCTCATCGACATTGACGAACTCTTTTCTACTTGGCGATACCGCCACTCGATTATGGTTCAACGCATGATTGGCACGAAAATCGGGACAGGTGGCTCGTCAGGACACGCCTATCTCAAAAATACCGTCGATGCCCATCGGATTTTTTTAGACCTCTTTAACCTTTCAACCTTTCTCATTCCGCGCTCGGCTCTGCCACCACTGCCAGAAGAGGTGCAACGCGAACTTGGTTTCTTCTTTGGCTCTCATCACTAAAAGATGAATAAACTTGCGCCCACTTCCAGCCCGAAGACATTCCCACTTCGACTGATGTTCTGCACCTTTCGCATATCCACTCGATAAAAGGCTTCTACATTGAGCGAGGCTTGCTTGCCGAACATGATTGCCATTCCGCCTGAAGCACGAAAGTTTGAGCCTTTTGAGCGTGTATTGATGCTTCGCTCAAACTCTTGCTCTGTGCTACTTTGATAGGAATAGCTTGCTGAGACGAAAGGAAAAATTGGACTTTGCCGCTCCCCGAAAAAATAGGCGATGCTCGGTCCGACGCTCCAACTTGTTCGTGAGAAAAGCGTTACGACATTGTTCTTATCGTTTTGTCCGATGGTTACGTAAGTGAGGTCGACGCCTAGCGCGAGCCGTTCAAAAAAGAAATAGGCAACGCTGGGACGTATGGCAAATTCCGTGATGCGGTCAGATTCAATTCGTGCGGTGAGGTTGGGCTGATAGAGTTCGCCGCCGTAGTTGGCGTAGTTGAGCGAGACGCCCAATCGAATGCTTCCTTGGTCAAACGCATAACGTTGTGCCTTGATTTCATTGACGGAAAAGAACAGCGTGAGAATCACGAACAGACGATAAAAGTATGACATTGCTGTGTTTGAAGGTTTTGACGAATGTGAAAAGATAGTAAATTGACCTCCAGTAAAGCCATACTTTTCTGCGCGCTTGATTTTTGTTGCCTAACCAACATCATATCAAATTATGCAAGACCATCATTTGCAACACCTCATTTTAGAAGCGGCTGAAGTTTCTTATTGCATTACCGATGACTCCGATAACATTGTCTCTATCAGCGATTCGCTCGCCAAGTTGTTTGATACTAAACCCGCCGATGTTGTAGGAAAAAAGTTTATCGAGACGCTCAGAGAGAACCTGCTTCTCGCGCCGCCAGAGTTAGGCTCGAACGTTGAGTCTGTTGAATTAACGGTTTTTCATATTCCTCAGTTAGTTCAACTTCGCCTATCTCGCAAACAACTTTCCACATCGCCTCCGATTACACTCTATCTCTTCACCGACTTCACGCGCCAAAAGCGCATTGAGCAAGACCTTGACCATGCAAGGCGCGACCTTCACCTCGCCGACGACCAACTTCAAGCCGTGATTGATGCTGTACCCGCCTACATTTCTTGGGTTGCCAAAGATGGAACATATCTCGGCGTCAATCAACATTTAGCCAATTTATTGGGGCTTAGAGTTGGCGAGATTGTTGGTCAGCGCGTTGGCTTTCGTGGCGACGATGTTTTTGAGCAAATCGTCAAGACTTTTTTCGCGACTTCGGACAAGCAAATTTCTGCTGAGTATCGCATTAGCATTGACGACAGAAGCATTGTTACCCTGCTTTTCGGACACAAGTATTTTGACAATAGCGCGGCGGTCTTCGTCGGGGTTGATATTTCGCAACGCAAGTTGATGGAAGAACAGCTCCGCGAACAAGCCAAACTTTTAGAAGTTACGCAAGACGCCATCATCGTTGTAGATGAAAACGACATTATTCTCTTTTGGAATAGCGGCGCGGAACGCCTTTATGGCTGGAAGCGCGAAGACGCACTCGGCAATCGCAAAGCCGATTTGCTTTACGACAACAAGGAGTTCAAACATCACTTTGAAGCGCAAGCCAAAGTTTTTGAGAAAGGCGAATGGGAAGGCGAATTGCATCATCGCACACGAGAAGGAAAAAAAGTCGTTGTTCAAAGCCGCCGAACCTTGCTCGATTCCGTCGGCAACCAAATGCGTAAAGTTTTAATCATTGATACCGACATTACCGAGAAAAAACAACTTGAAGCACAATTACTTCGCAATCAGCGCGTTGAGCACATCGGTTTGATTGCCAGCGGCATTGCGCACGACATGAATAACGTGCTCACGCCGATTATGGCATCGCTTGAAATGCTCAAGCAAAAACTCGCCGATGAAAAAAGCCTGAAACGCATTTCAATGCTTGAAAGTAGCGCGCATCGCGGCAAACACTTGATGGAGCAAATTCTTCTCTTCGCACGCGGTCAGGAAGGCGAAATATCCGCGCTTGATTTACGGCAGGTCATTAAAGACATCACTAATCTTATCGAACAAACTTTCCCTAAAAACATCACTGTCGATGTTTCGATTGCTCCTACTCCTCCGCTCATTATGGGCGACAGCACGCAGCTCCATCAAGTTTTGCTCAATCTCGTT